>JBILFK010000126.1:0-4944 GCA_044351685.1 Rickettsiales bacterium
AATATAGCCAACGTTTTCACTACATTCTGGTCGATGAGTATCAAGATACCAACACCGCACAATATCTCTGGCTGCGGTTGCTGGCGATTCAGCATAAAAACCTTTGCTGTGTCGGCGATGATGATCAATCGATTTATGGCTGGCGCGGCGCAGAGGTTGGCAATATTTTAAAGTTCGAACAGGATTATCCAGGCGCAACCATCATTCGGCTCGAGCGCAATTACCGCTCCACAGCCCCTATTCTCAAAGCCGCTTCTACCCTTATTTCAAACAACAAATCACGCCTTGGTAAAACGCTATGGACAGAAGCCGAAGGCGGCGATGCTATTCGTATCAAATCGGTATGGGATGATGGCGAAGAAGCGCGTTTCGTTGGCGAAGAAATCGAAGCTTACCAGCGCGATGGCGTTTCGCTGGCGCAAATGGCCGTGCTGGTGCGCACTGGCTTTCAAACACGTGGCTTTGAAGAGCGCTTTCTTACACTTGCAATCCCGTATCGTGTGATTGGCGGCCTGCGTTTTTATGAGCGTATGGAAATTCGTGATGCCGTGGCTTATTTGCGCATCATTCATCAACCGCGTGATGATTTGGCATTCGAACGCATTATCAATACCCCTAAGCGCGGCATCGGCAAATCGACAATGGAAGCCATTCACAGCTATGGTCGTGCATATAATTGTGCCATGAGTGAATCGATTGCGGCGTTACTGGCCAATGGCAGCATCAAGGGAAAGCTTGGTGCCACACTGGAAAACTTGTTGGCGCAATTCGCCTCGTGGCGTGCCAAACAACAGGAAGTTTCAGTGAGTGAGCTTGCAGATACAGTGCTCGAACAATCGGGCTACCGCGCCATGTGGCAAGCCGACAAAACACCCGAAGCCGCTGGCCGTTTAGAAAACCTGAAGGAACTTGTGCGTGCACTCGGTGACTTTACTGATTTAGGTGCATTTCTTGAGCATGTTGGCTTAGTAACAGATGGGGTACAACAGGCAGGCAATGATATGGTCAACATCATGAGCCTGCATGCTGCCAAAGGCCTCGAGTTTGATGTGGTGTTTTTAACCGGCTGGGAAGAAGGATTATTTCCCTCGCAGCGCACGATTGATGAATCCGGGCTGCGCGGCTTAGAAGAAGAACGGCGACTAGCCTATGTAGGCATTACGCGTGCGAAAAAGCATTTATGTATTAGCCACGCCGCCAACCGGCGTATTTATAACCAGTGGCAATCTTCGCTGCCTTCGCGTTTTCTAGCTGAATTACCACCTGATGCCTGCGAAACCGAAGATGGAGGCCCCTACACACGCCGCGCCAATGGCCCCGCACTCTTCCAAAAAGAAATGGATCATATTTTGGCGGCGCGCCCCAAAGCGGCAGCGCCCACTCCGGAAAATGCGTTTCACAAAGGCGCTAAAGTGCAGCATGGCCAGTTTGGCTTCGGCATTATCCTGAATATTGAAGGCGATCACGTGCAAGTTGCCTTCAAGCATGCAGGTGTTAAGAAGCTCCTGATTGATTATTTGGAAATTGCATAATGTGGTTTCGCGCACCCAAAGATGACGTTGCCTACGAAGCGCCCAGCGCCGGAGAATCGTTGCTGGGAATGGCATTGAACATGAAACGCCGTATTCATGCAGCCTCGACTTCTTTTTCTCAAGCCGCCTCACCCGCCATAGCACATAATGGCTTATTATGGGTAAGTTTCGCGCTGATCGTTGCAACGTTAAATGTTGGCATCATGGGCTTAAAGCCGTTGCGTTTTGGCGTGTGGTTCCAATCTGAGCCC
Source organism: Rickettsiales bacterium (assembly GCA_044351685.1). Taxonomy (GTDB): domain Bacteria; phylum Pseudomonadota; class Alphaproteobacteria; order Rickettsiales; family UBA3002; genus JALHRI01. The sequence continues at coordinate 1,784 of JBILFK010000126.1, forward strand.
ATCTTTTTGGGTCTCATGATACTTAGCGCACTCGCCGCATTGATGGTGTGGAAATTGTGGCGCGCCGGAATCGATGTATTTGCGGCAATGCGTTACCGTGTCATGCAGATATTCACTGCGTTTCTAGCGTGGAATTTTATTACAGGCGCGCTGAGTGAAATTCCGATGCGCACATGGTTTGGCCCACCGGAATCTGGCGAAGGCTGGCTTTTTTATCTCAGCATATGGCTATATACATTACTTGTATTCACGTTGCTTAATCATCGGCTTTTTATCAAAGCATTAGCCATCGCTGTGCCCGCTTCTTTAGCACTCATCACAGCGGTACAGATTTTTCCCGATGCCGAGAATCAAATTTTCAAATGGGCAGATTATTTAGGGTTTGCCGTTATCTTTTATTTTTTAAGCCTACCAAAGCTTTTCTCTGTCGTTACACATTGGTGGTTAAAAGCAGCTTTAATTGCAATTGGCGCAGTATGCTTGCTTCTCTCTGGTAATTTTTCTGCGATTTTTTTAGTGGGAATATTCACAGCTGTCGGTGCGATTCACTTCGCGTTACGAAAACGAAAATCTGCAAAATGGTTGCTGCGTATTGTAATTGGCTGCGCGGTTGTAATACCTACGGTATGGATATGCATCGCCTGGAACAGCAAGGCTACAGAGGTGTTTTGCGATACAATCGTTCATAGTCTTTCATGGTACGACAAAACGTTTCAGCCCACAGGCCGTGTCAAAGAAGTGATCGATGTCTATAAAAACACGATGAATCCTGAAAATGGCGAACTGTTCAACAATGGCTCACTTGGCACGCGTATTCTTATGAATCGTGCCGCCTACGATTTTATCACAAGCAATGTCGGTTCACTGCTACTTGGAAATGGCTTTGGCAGTTATAACGATACCTTATTTCGTTATTCCGTTACCGATGGGGTAAAGCTCTACCAACCGAACGCCTATGCAAATTGGTATCTTGTAACGGGTCACGCATTCCATCCGCACAACGCATGGATCTATATGCTGGTTTCAAGCGGCTTCATCGGCGTGATGCTTTGGTTGGCGTTTTCCTATGGATTGCTGCGGCATATTACCGCTTATACAAGCGTTATCATTCCGGGCTGGCTGGCATATCAGTGCTTGTCGGCGGTCTGGTTTACGGTGCCAATCATTACCGTATTTTTTGCGCTCGCCCTTGCATCAACCATGCATTCCATGTCACCGGCGCAGCGGCACTTGCCATCAAAACCATGGTTGCCTTCGTTACTGCTCGTTGTTGCTGCGGCGTATCTAATCGCTGCAACGCTGCATTATCGCGTTGCTACGCAAACAGAGGCACAATTAACACAGATCCAAACATCGCTACCCGAGGCGAACATGCGCGCCATCGATGATTATGGCATGGGCGGCATGCACCAATGGTGGGTAGCGGTTTTGTTAGGTGATTATTTAAATATGAAGGCCGCACAGAACATTCCATTCAAAGAAAGTGATGTCGCGTGGTTTGAAGCCATGCAACGCATGCTGCAGCAAGCCTCTGCAGAGTCACGGAAAATAGCTCGTATCGATGCGTATTTACTCGGGGCAGCCAACGATAGCATGTTGCTTTACGCGCCAACGGGCAACTTATGGTCGGCAACAGCAGAACGCACCATGCGAGAATGGCCAGAGATTGCGCTTCGATTTGGCCTAGCCGAACCAACACGCACCGATATTCTTGCGCAATATTTTGAATATCTGATTCGCCATTATCAGCAAACACAAAACGCCGATGATAAACGCACGGCCATTCACATAATCACGCGCCTATCGCGCGCTATTTTAAAGCGCCACCCTGAAAACGCTGTTGCGCATTGGTATTATGGTAACGCCCTGATAGCCGAAAGCGCAACCGAAGCGGAAGGGTTGCAACACGCCATTCGCGCCTATCAAAGCGGTGTGGCAAATCATGTTCCTATTCCCGATTCTTTTAAAGCCTTCATGGAGCAACAAACACATGTTTCGTCAGATTAACCTAAACTGCATCGCTCTACTTCTTGGTTTAACGCTGGCAGGCTGTACCCCCAGCCACGATACCCGCGTGGAATCGGCGAACATCATTGCCAGCGGCGGTCATTTTGAAGCAGTGCGCTTTCAAACCCCCAATTACGCGCTGGCCGGTTGGCAGGCATCGAATGTGGCATTCAAAACCATGCGTATATATATAGAAGGCGATGGCTTCGCATGGCGCACCCCATCGCAACCCTCGGCTGACCCTACCCCCATTCACCCCACCATGCTAGAACTTGCGGCCGAAGATGGCGCGCCCAACGTGCTGTATCTGGCACGACCCTGCCAATATATTCGCACCAGCGCCTGCCGAACCGCCCTATGGACATCGGATCGGTTTTCAAGCGAGGTATTGGCGTCGTATCAATCCGTGCTCGATCAGTTACGGCAAACGCGCGGCGTAAAACACTTTGAATTGGTTGGCTTTTCCGGCGGCGGGGTGATTGCCGCACTGCTTGCCACAACCCGTAACGATATTACGAATTTGCGCACCGTAAGCACCCCTATCGATATCGCAATATGGGCAAAAACAAAGAAATTCAGCCAGTTACATGGTTCACTAAACCCTGCCGACTTTCTGGAGCCCCTCTCTCGCCTACCACAAATCCACTTCTGGGGGGGCAATGATAAGGTCGTTCCTCTCTCGGTTATCGAAAATTACCAATCCCGCCTGCCCGAAAACGGCCGCTGCAGCGCAATACACCAAGAGCCAACTAACACACACGAGCAAGGCTGGCGCCACGAATGGAAACAGCTGTTAACTATTATACCGCAATGCAAACATCTTGTGGCAAGACGTGTGGCGAATTAGCAACACAAGCGACATTGTCTTTTATATAAGAGAATTTTGCGCACATATAAGTAAGTTAAACTGGACTCCCCCAAACAGCTCCTCTAGAAGGGTGGCAATGTTGTGAGGGGCACCCCATTCAACCTCTTTCATTTGTACAATAACATGGTTTGACAGGAGAATATATGAACCAGATTTCGAAATTACGTTTGCTCACCACGGTATCGGGCCTTGCTGCCGCTGCGCTGTTTTCAACGGCTGCAGGCGCTGTGACCAACATTGGTAGCAGCACCACGAACTCTACCACCGCTACTGGCGCTGGTTCGCT
>JBILFK010000129.1:0-4785 GCA_044351685.1 Rickettsiales bacterium
GCTTTAGGGGTATTCGAAAGCACACCAGCCAGCCTCAATTTTGATAATAACGGGCATGTAGATGCAGGCGATGTCACCGCCTTAACGCGCATTATCACCGATGCTGCGCAGGCGCGCCCGCGCTAATCCACGGAAATTATTGTAGTTCTGGTTTTATCTTCTATGATGCACGCGTCATTATTCAGGATGCATCATGATTCCACGTTATTCTCGCCCGCACATGGTGGCTATTTGGGAGCCTACCGAACGTTATAAAATCTGGTTCGAAATTGAGGCCAGCGCAGCTGAAGCCTGTGCAGCCATTGGCATGATTCCCGCCACTGCACCTGCGGTGATTCGCGCCAAAGCGCCCAAGCACTACGATGCCAAAGCCATCGCCCGTATCGATGAAATTGAAGCGACCACCAAGCATGATGTAATAGCATTCCTCACCTATGTGGCCGAACAGGTTGGCGAAGAAGCCCGGTTTTTGCATCAAGGCATGACAAGTTCCGATGTGCTGGATACCTGCCTGAATGTGCAATTAACCCGCGCCACCGACTTATTACAGGAAGGCGTTGATGCCGTGCTTACCGCGCTGAAAAAACGCGCATTTGAAACCAAAGATATCGTGTGCATGGGGCGCAGCCACGGCATTCATGCCGAACCTGTCACCGTCGGTTTAAAATTCGCGCGTTTTTATGCCGAATTTGCCCGCAATAAGCAGCGGCTTGAAGCTGCGCGTAAAGAAATTGCCACTTGCGCCATTTCCGGTGCGGTGGGCACGTTCGCCAATATTCCACCGAGTGTGGAAGCGCATGTGGCCAAAGCGCTGAGCTTGGCAGTGGAACCGGTTTCCACACAAGTGATCCCGCGCGATAGGCACGCCATGTATTTTGCTACACTGGGGGTGATTGCCAGCTCCATTGAAAATGTGGCCACCGAAATTCGCCACTTACAGCGCACCGAAGTGCTGGAAGCCGAAGAATATTTTTCGCCCGGTCAAAAAGGCTCATCGGCGATGCCGCACAAGCGCAACCCGGTGATTAGCGAGAATTTATGCGGCTTAGCACGCATAGTGCGCGGCTACGTTACGCCCGCACTTGAAAATGTGGCGCTATGGCACGAGCGCGATATTTCGCACAGCTCGGTTGAGCGCATGATTGCACCCGATGCCACCATTACGCTCGATTTCGCGCTGCACCGCTTAGCGAGATTGATCGATAAATTGGTGGTATACCCTGATCGCATTCAAAAAAATCTAAACCAGCTGGGCGGCCTTATATTCAGTCAGCGCGTGTTATTGGCACTAACGCAGGCAGGCGTAAGTCGCGAAGATTCTTATACGCTTGTTCAGCGCAATGCCATGAAGGTGTGGAATGATAACGCGGATTTTCTCTCTGAACTTCAGGGAGATGTTGATGTTGTTAAACATCTATCCAAATCAGAAATTGCCGCGCTGTTCGATACCTCATACCACACCAAGCATGTGGATGAAATTTTCAAGCGTGTGTTTGGCTAGGCATGCTTGCGTTCGCGCCTGCGGATAATTAGAAACACAATATACGCACCCAGTAGCTTACTGGCGATGGATGTAAGAATCGTGCTCCAGTTAAAAATGCCGGGCGCGACGATATTGGCGCCCATGAAAAATACCGTGGTATCCAGCGGCGCTGAAACCGCACTGGAAAGCATAATGCGCGAAGAAAATGGCTTTTTGCTGAAACTGTAAATGCACCAATCCACAAATTCACTGATAGCGAAGGCCAGTGCGCTATAGAGCGCTATCTCTTTGCCCGCCATTTCAAACGAAATGGCGATGCCAAGCAACAGCGGAATAAACACATAATGCCCCACTTCGCGCTGGGCAAAATCACGGCACACCAAAATCAAGCCTGTCACCAGCGCCATGGGGGCCCATAAGCCGCCATCGGGCATGGGAATGGTGGGTACGTGCGCAAAAGACCAGTTGACGAACGGAATAAGGAATAGATACAGATATACGAAGCGTAAACGCATCATTTTATGAAGGATTTTCATGGGCTCTTTCTCGTTAGATAGACGGCTTGAAGCCGATAGCTTGGCAGTAACCGATTTACCTTTGTGTAATGTGCGGCTGATGAATAACAAGTGTTTTCCTTGGCTTATTTTAGTGCCGCGGCGTGAAAATGCCTCGGAATGGATCGATTTATCACGCGAAGATCAGCACCGCTTAAGTGATGAAATATCTGTGGTTTCGCATATTTTTCAGGCACTCACTACGCCTGATAAGCTGAATATCGCGGCGCTGGGTAATCAGGTGCCACAGCTTCATGTACACGTGATTGCGCGTTATAGCAGTGATAAAGCATGGCCAAGCCCCGTTTGGGGAAGTGTGGCTGAGGCTTACAGTGATGAAGAATCGCGGCGTTTTATCTATGAACTCAAAACCGCACTTACCAGCCTTCAACTCGATTAGTTGACAGTTCGCCTAAAATCGGTAGGTTGCGCGACCTGATGACGGTGTGGCTCGGTAGCTCAGCGGTAGAGCAGGGGAATCATAATCCCTTGGTCGGGGGTTCAAATCCCTCTCGAGCCACCATCTTTTTTACGGTAGTTTCGCGTCAGTGTTTCCATAGGAGAGCATATGTTAAAAGGGAAAACCGCCATCGTTACCGGCTCTACCAGCGGCATTGGCCTCGGCATTGCGCAATGCTTTGCCAAAGAAGGTGTTAATATCGTGTTTAATGGCTTTGGCGACCAGGCAGAAATCGATGCACTGGTAAAAGAAGCTGCAAAAACTTACGGCGTAAAAACCAATTATTCAGCCGCCGATATGAGCAAACCCGATGAAATCGCAGCGATGGTAACACAGGCAGAAGCCGCCTTTGGCAGCGTCGATATTCTCATTAATAATGCCGGCATTCAATTCACTGCACCGGTGCAAGATTTTCCTGATGATAAATGGGATGCGATTATTGCGATCAATTTAAGTGCAACATTCCACGCAATTAAAGCGGCCCTGCCGGGCATGCAAAAACGTGGATTTGGACGCATTATCAATATTGCTTCGGCGCATGGGTTGGTGGCTTCGGCACAAAAATCGGCATATGTGGCGGCAAAACACGGAATTTTGGGGTTAACAAAAGTCGTGGCGCTTGAAAATGCAAAATCAGGCATAACATGTAACGCGATTTGCCCGGGCTGGGTGTTGACGCCACTAGTGCAAAAACAAATCGAAGATAAAGCCAAACTCAAAGGCATTTCGGTAGATCAGGCGCGTGCGGAACTGCTAGGCGAAAAAGAGCCAAGCGGCAGCTTTAGCACGCCCGAGCAATTGGCCGGCCTTGCGCTGTTTTTATGTTCTGAATCGGGCAATAACATGACTGGCACCAGCCTCGCACATGATGGTGGCTGGACGGCGCAGTAATATGGCTACCAAAAAACTCAAAAAACGCCTGAATCTTGCGCTACAAGGTGGTGGTGCGCATGGTGCGTATACATGGGGCGTACTCGATAGGCTTCTTGAAGAAGAAGATATCGACATTGCAGGCATTAGCGGCACCAGTGCGGGCGCCATGAATGCAGCGGTGCTGATTGATGGATTTATGGAAGGCGGACGCGAACGCGCAAAAGCCCAACTACATGAATTTTGGTATGAAATCAGCCAATATTCTAGTGTGTTTAGCCCAGTGCGCCAGAATCCGTTTGAGCATTTGCAGCAGGGCTGGAACCTCGATACCACGGCGGCATACGGGTTTTATGATATGCTCTCGCGCATGTTTTCGCCGTATGAATTAAACCCGCTGAATATTAATCCCCTTAAAAAAGTTCTGGAAAATGTGCTCGATGTAAAAACATTGCAAGCATGCAGCCTGATTCAGCTATTTGTTACTGCAACCGAAGTGGCAACTGGGCAGCCCCGTGTGTTTAAATGTGATGAAATCACGGTAGATACCTTGCTTGCTTCGGCCTGTATTCCGTTTTTGTTTCAGGCAGTGGAATTGGATGGCGAAGCCTATTGGGATGGCGGTTATGTAGGTAACCCATCGATTTGGCCGCTTATTTATAACACAAGTTGCAACGATATTTTACTGGTACAAATTAACCCGGTAACGCGCACTGGTACTCCCAAGCGCGCCGTCGATATCATTAATCGCCTGAATGAAATTAGCTTCAACACCAGCCTGATTTCAGAAATGCGCGCCATTCATTTCGTGAGCAAACTCATAGATAAAGGAGACTTAGATGTTCGTCGCTATAAGCGCTTAAATATGCATATGATCGAAGCATCCGAAGCAATGCACGAGCTTACGGCTTCGAGTAAAATGAATGCCGATTTCGACTTTTTTCTCTATTTGCACGGCGTTGGATATGACGCGATGGAGCAGTGGCTTAAAATCAATAAAAAGCATATCGGAAGTAAAACCACCTTCGATATGGAAAAAACCTTTTTACACAAATCACGGCATACTAAAGTGTAGCGATTAACGCTCTTAAGGTTTCGCTAAAGCGCTCAAACGCTGCATCCAAGTCAGGTAATAGCTTTGTAACTGAACCGCTCATAGATTCGGGGTTCTTGTGCGCCATTTCTATTTCCAGCGCAATATTCTGTAGCTCCAATGCATATAAATTCATGGCAGCACCTTTCAGGGTATGCGCGTGTAATTTTAATTTAGCAGCATCATTTTCGGCAATCGCTTCCTTGATGCCTGCACTATGGGTGTGAAAGGTCTGTGTAAAAATAGTAAGGAATTTAGCAATGCGATCGGGAGAATCTGAAGTAAGGCTTAAAATGCGCTGCGCATCTAAAATAGCAGTGTTTTT
>JBILFK010000130.1:0-4745 GCA_044351685.1 Rickettsiales bacterium
TAGCGAATGAAGTGCATTACCTTTTTGATGACCTTAATACTGCTTCAACAGGAAATATCAAAATTCGTCAGCTTGATACAAACAGTAACAACGTCATCGATATGGATGAGGCAGTGCGCCTTGACCGCGATGCTAATGGCCGCTTTGAACAAGCGGATGTTGATGCAATTCGGCAGATGCTTCGTGAAAGTGGTGTGACCCAGACGGGTGGTGCACAGATTCCGCCGCCTTCGGCACCTGTGGTGCAACAGCGCTAGTAAGCGCGCGTATCACAATCCTTAATACAACATGGCCTTGCCCTAAAAAAGCGTTGTATCTTCACGTAACTGTCACGCTTAATTACATAAAATATGATATATTTATAAAATGTTGAGCTCCATAACATCATTGGTGGGTAGTACGTTGGCAAATCATGGCGCAGCAGATTTGCACCATATTGCAATGAATACCATGCGCATTGAAAGTGGCGGCAACGCTTCTGCGCGTGCCAGCACTTCGAGTGCGACAGGGCTTTTTCAATTTACCGAAGCGACGTGGAATGGTGTGATGCGAGGGGTTCCTTTCTCGCAGGCAACTGATCCAGAACTGAATACACGCGCCTTTATTCGGTTAACCAGACAAAATCAGGAAACTTTGCGAAATGCACTTGATCGTGAGCCAGAAGACTGGGAAACCTATATGGCGCATTTTGCAGGGCCAAGAACTGCAATTCGTATTGCACGCGCATCAGATGATGCGCCACTTTCGTCAATTTTTAGCCGTGAGGCCATGGAAGCCAATCAGCATTTGGAGAGATTGGGTACTGTGGGCCGATACGAAGCTTGGGTGCAAGCCAAGTTTGAAGGCAGAGATAGAGACGCGCGTGCGATTATACGTGGTGGGGAATTACCAGAAAATGGTCAAAGTGGCGGCGATAATGAACAAGGCCAGTTTGTGGATGATAACATTGGAGCGCGCGCAACCAGAGCTGTTACCGATAATCCTACGGCTAGTGAAGATAGTTTAGTGGGGATGATCCAATCTCTCTTGCAGGCAATTGCAAGCCTTTTTCAGCCCTTTCAATCGGCATTCAACCCCAGTATCTCGACAACATCTCCTGAAGCACATCGTTCGCCAAATTAGCGCTTTTTCGCCAGCGGATGCTTTTTGTTCACCGTTTCTTTCAGCCGGTTGCCTGCCACATGCGTGTAAATTTGCGTGGTGCTGATATCGGCGTGGCCTAACAATTCCTGAATCACGCGCAAATCGGCGCCGCCTTCCAGCAGATGCGTGGCAAAGGAATGGCGCAGCGTGTGTGGCGAACAATGTTCGGGGTTGATGCCTGCCTGCACACATAATTGCTTTAATGCCTGATGAAAGCGCTGGCGGGTAAGGTGCCCCGCCTTGCCGCTGGATGGAAACAGAAAGCGCGAATCGCGGCCTTTGGGCACAAACACTTCGCGCACTTCCAGATAATCCTGCAAGGCATCAAGTGCACCACTATGCAGCGGCACAATGCGATCTTTGCTGCCTTTGCCGCGCACCATTAAAAACGGTTGCAGTTTCGATGGTTTTTTCGGTTCGCGCTCCAGATGTTGCAGTGTCAGCGTCACCAGCTCGCTGACGCGCATGCCAGACGCATAGGTAAGTTCGAGCAGTGCGCGCAGGCGCAGGCCTTCGGCGCTGGTATCGCGGCTGGCCTCGGCACTAAGCGCTTTTAATTCCGCGTGTTGCAACACATGCGGCAGGCTGCGTGTGGGTTTGCTTGCCACCACCAGCAGTAGCGGGTTATCGGCACGCACTTGTTCCTTCACTAAAAACCCAAAAAACTGTTTTAACGCCGAACGCCGGCGCGCAATGGTGGCGCTGCTCATGGCGCGGGCGGTAAGATGGCTGATATAGCCCGCAACATGCTGATGGGTGAGTGTTTCGAGTGCGAGTTTTTTGCTGGTGGTAAACGCAAAAAAATCATCGAGGTCGCGCCGGTAGGCTTCAATGCTTAGTTTGGCCGAGCCACGCTCGCTGGCGAGCATTTCAAGAAAGCTATTTTTTAGTGCGCTTGGGTTGCTGCTCATGCACCATTAGCAAGCAGCGTTTGCAGCGGCACATCGACCGAGACGGTGGTTTGTTTGGCCGTGGGTTCCACTACCATTGCGGCGATAAGGGTAAGCACGAGAAGGGCAGGAATAATGATAAACAGAAGTTTCACGAGAGCCTCATTGCGTAAATGGTAATAAGTCGCTATTTTAACGCCACGTGAACGGAATGCAACTTATGTCGGATATTTCTGAGACCCCACTGCCTGCCGCATCGTGGCAGGAGAAACCCGTGGTGCTGATTGGCCTGATGGGGGCGGGTAAAACCACCGTTGGTAAACGCTTCGCCAAACATATTGGCTGGAAATTTGTGGATAGCGACGAAGAAATTGAAAAAGCCGCAGGCTGCAGCATCAACGATATTTTCAGCAGTTATGGCGAACCCATTTTCCGTGACCTTGAAATGCGCGTGATTTCACGCCTGATGCACGAAAAACAAGTGGTGATTGCCACTGGCGGCGGCGCATGGATGCAACCCACCATTCGTGAAACGATTTTGGCGCACGCGACCTCTATTTGGCTGAAGGCCGAGCTGGATGTGCTGGTGGCGCGTGTAAGCAAGCGCAACCACCGCCCACTGCTTGAAGGTGGCGATAAGCATGCTATCATGACACGCCTGATGCAAGAACGTTACCCGATTTATGCGCTGGCGAACCTTACCGTTGATTCGGGCGAAGGCCCGCACGAAGGTGTGGTGAACACCATGGTGAATATTTTGCACGCAACCAATACACCCAAATGATATGAGCGAACGTTTAGCCCCGCAATCTGTGCATGTGCCGCTGCTGGAACGCGGCTATGATATTATTGTTGGCCAGCGGCTGCTTTCGCAGGCGGGCCAGCTGATTGCCCCAGTGCTGCGTGCGCCGCGCGTGATTGTAATTAGCGATGAAGCGGTGGCGGCACGTTATGCCACACCGCTGATTACATCACTAAGCACACAAGGGATTCGTGCCGATTTGCTGACGATTCCGGTAGGCGAGGGGAGTAAATCGTTTGCGCTGCTTGAAGCGCTGATCGACCAGTTGCTTGCCCTACAGCCTGACCGGCACACTACACTGGTAGCGCTTGGCGGCGGTGTGGTGGGCGATGTGGTGGGCTTTGCCGCGAGCATTTTGCTGCGCGGGGTCGATTTTATTCAAATACCCACAACGTTATTGGCGCAGGTGGATAGTTCGGTGGGTGGTAAAACCGGCATTAACACCAAAGCAGGCAAAAATCTGGTGGGGAGTTTTTATCAGCCGCGCATGGTGCTGGCCGATTTAGATGCGCTTGCCACGCTGCCCGCCCGCGAACTGCGTGCCGGCTACGCCGAGGTGATTAAATATGGCCTAATTATGAAGCCCGAATTTTACCAATGGTGCGAACGCCACGGCGAAAAAATTCTGGCGTGCGACATGGAATATTTGCAACGTGCGGTGATTGCTTGCTGCCAGATGAAAGCCGAAATTGTTGGGCGCGACGAGCGCGAATCATCGCAGCGTGCTTGGCTGAATTTTGGCCACACCTTTGGCCATGCGCTGGAAGCCGAAACGGGTTTTGGCAGCGCCTTATTACACGGCGAGGCAGTGGCGATTGGCATGGTGATGGCCTGCCGATTATCGCACCATATGGGGCTGATTAGCGCCGAGGTGGAAACCAATTTAACCGCGCATTTAAAGGCGATGGGTCTGCCCGCCACCCCGCGTGATGTTGCGCATGCGTGGAACGCCGAAAATATTGCTGCGCATTTTGTGCAGGATAAAAAAGCTGAAGCCGGAACCCTAACCTTTGTGGTGCTAGAAAAACTGGGCAAAGCGGCGGTTAAAAAGCAGGTGGAAAGCGCATTGGCGCTGCGCGTGGTGCAGGAATTTTTAGAATAGGAATGGCATGGATACGGTGAATGTTGATGTGTTTCTGTTAGTGATTCTGCTGTGCATTTTGCTTTCGGCATTTTTTTCAGCATCGGAAACGGCGCTTACGGCAGTGAGCCGCAGCCGCTTGTTTGCGCTGGCGCAAGAAGGCATCGCGCGCGCGCTGCAGGTGGGCAAACTGCGCGATAAAAAAGATGCCATGATTGGCACGATTTTACTAGGCAATACCTTTGTTAACAGTGTTTCGGCATCGATGATTACGGTGCTGTGCGTGTATTATGCGGGCGATGAATATGGCGCGTTGATTGCTGCGTTTATCACCACCTTTGTGCTGCTTATTTTTACCGAAATTTTGCCCAAAACGGTGGCGATTCACCACACCGAGCGTGTTTCGTTTTTTGTGGCGCCGCTGATTGAGCTTTCCATTATGCTGCTGCGCCCGCTTACATGGCTGATTCAGCGTGTAGTCTGGGGAATTTTGCGCGTGTTTGGGGTGGATTTAGCCACCGCAAAATCGCTGACAAGCGCCACCGATGCCATTCGTGGTGCCATTGAAATGCACCATAGCGAAGGCGAGGTAGAAAAAGGCGACAAAGATATGCTGGGCAGCATTCTGGATTTAAGCCACCGCGAGCTGCGCGAAGTAACGGTGCACCGCAACGCGGTGGTAAGCATTGATATGGCGCAAGATGCCGATGCGATGATTACGCAAATGATCACTTCCGGCCATAGCCGCGTGCCACTATGGAAAGACGAACCCGATAATATTATCGGCATCCTGCATGTGAAAGATTTGCTGAAGCTGATTCGCGAACAA
>JBILFK010000027.1:0-14720 GCA_044351685.1 Rickettsiales bacterium
TTGCAGGGCTTAGCTCTGCGTGGTTAGCAGCCAAGGCTGGGCATCAGGTGGTGGTGTATGAGAAATCGGCCACTGCCGGTGGCCATGCACGTACGCTTACCGTTGCGCACGGTGAAAAGCACATAGCCGTTGATACCGGCTTTATTGTTTTCAACGATCGTAACTACCCCAATCTGCTCAGCTTGTTTGCGGCACTGAAAGTGCCATATCACGCAAGCAATATGTCGTTTGCAGCAAGCGTGAATTACGGTGCGTTTGAATATTCCAGCAAATCGCTGCGTGGTATTTTCCCAACGCTTGCAAGCCTTTTCCAGCTCAAACGCTACCTGATGCTGCGTGATTATTTTCGCTTTTCCAAACACGCCAAAGCGTTCTTGCAGCAGCCCGATAATCGCAGCCTGGGTGCGCTTATTGCTGAAAGTGGCGTAGGCGATTATTTTACGCGTTATTTTATTATGCCAATGGGTGCCGCTATCTGGAGCTGCCCTGTTTCACAAATGCTTGAATATCCGGCGCGCACCTTTGTGCAGTTTTTTAATAATCATGGCCTTCTTGATTGGAACGGCCAACCGCAATGGTTTACTGTTACCGGTGGCTCAAAAGTGTATGTAGAAAAGCTGCTTGCCGACGCTTCGCTTGATGTGCGTTTGCAGTCTGAAATCAGCTCGGTAGTGCGAGAAGATGCAGGGGTGCGTATTGTCACGCAAAATGGCGGCAAAGAAGAACATTTTGATCATGTGATTATTGCCGCGCACGCCGATGAAGCGCTGGCCATGCTGAAAGGCCCAACCGATCGCGAACGCGAGGTGCTTGGTGCCTTTCGTTTTCAGCAAAACACCGCCTATTTACACCGCGATGCGCGCTTGATGCCAAGCCACACCCCATGCTGGGCAAGTTGGGTGTATCTTTCCGATAGCGTGGTTGATGCTTCGCCTAAACTTGCGATTTCATACTGGATGAATTTATTGCAATCGATCGATAATGCCTACCCGCTGTTTGTAACGCTGAATCCGTTTGTGAAGCCGAAGCCGGAATTGACCTTCAATACCCATCACTTCACGCATCCTATTTTCGATGAGGCGGCGATTCAGGCACAGGCGCGCATTTCGGAAATCAGCGGCACCGATCGTATTTCATATGTAGGGGCGTGGCAGCGTTATGGCTTCCACGAAGATGGCATATGGTCGGCGGTGCGAGCCATCAAAGCACTCGGTATTGCGGTTCCCTGGTCAAATGATGTTTAGTTGGCATAGTACGCCACAGCTGATGCGCGCCAAGGTGTTTCACAAGCGCACCGAGCCTGTGGTGAATGCCTTTACCTACCATGTCTATTATTTCGTGTTGCCCATGCATCGGCTGGAAATGCTGGATAGCTGCGGTATTGCGCGTGACAAGTTTGGGCTTTGCGCATTTTATCAAAAAGATCATGGCGCGCGCGATGGCAGCGATAGTGCGGTGTGGGCGCGCGAAGTGTTACGCAAATTTAAATTGGAAGCGCCGGAAGATAGTCTAGTGTTAATTACCATGCCACGGATTCTGGGGCATGTGTTTAACCCGGTGAGCTTCTGGTTTTCAGTAACGCCGCAAGGAGAATGTAAGCGCGTGATTGCTGAAGTAAATAACACGTTTGGGGAAACCCATAGCTATGTGCTTGCCCACAGCGATGGGCGCGCGATTCACGCGGATGATGTATTTGTTTCCGATAAAAACTTTCATGTATCGCCTTTTCTTCCCGTCGAAGGCGGTTATGAATTTCGCTTTGTGCTGAAAGAAAACAGTATCGGGATTACTATTGATTTTATTAACGCCGAAGGCCGTAAACAGCTGCTTACCACACTTAGCGGCTCGCTCACTGAACTAACACGCAGTGCCAAATGGAAAGCATTTTTTGCGTTGCCACTGGTAACATTAAAAGTGATTGCACTTATCCATCTGCAGGCGTTTAAACTAATGGGTAAACGTGTGCGCTATTTGCGCAAGCCTGCCCCACCTACACATGAGGTTACACCATGGCGTTCTTAGCCACCTATACCCGCGCCAAAGATGCAGCCTACGAAAAGATTTTTGAGCAAGTGTTCAAGAAAGCCCCGTACGGCACGCTGAACTTTACTTGCCCCAATGGGCACCTTTACCGCTTTGCTGGCGAGCATGCCGGGCCAGAAGTGGATATGCAGATTGCCGACTGGAATGTGATTCGCCAATCGCTGTTGCGTGGCGATATTGGCTTCGGTGAGGCCTATGTCGATGCCCGCTGGACCACCAGCGATTTGCCCAAATTGATGACCTATATGGTGCTGAACATGGAGCCGCTGGGCAAAGTAATTCATGCGCATTGGATGATGCAGCGTATTTTTCAGGTAGTGAACTGGTTTCGTCGAAATACTCGTGAAAATAGCCGTGAAAATATTCGTGCACATTACGATGTGGGGAATGCGTTTTATCGCCTGTGGCTCGATGAGACCATGACCTATTCCTCTGCCTTGTTCGATGGCGATCATCAGCAAAACTTAAGCGATGCACAGCGCGCAAAATATCAACGTATTTTAAGCCATATGCCACATGCGGGCGATATATTGGAAATTGGCTGCGGCTGGGGTGGCTTTGCCGAAGAGGCGGCCAAAAGCCAGCACCGCATCACCGGCATTACACTCTCGCAAGAACAGCTTCGCTTCGCGACCGAACGCATGCAGCGCCAGGGTCTTGAAACCAAGGTAGATTTACGTCTACAGGATTACCGCGATGTGAAGGGAACTTTCGATTTTATTGTATCTATCGAAATGTTTGAAGCGGTAGGCGAACAATATTGGCCCGTCTATTTCCGCACGATTCGTGAACGGTTAACGCAGGGTGGCAAAGCGCTGATTCAAACCATCACCATTGATGACCAATTCTTTGCTGGCTACCGTGCGCGTAGTGATTTTATTCGGCATTATACATTCCCTGGTGGGTTATTGCCATCAATGGGCAGGCTGAAAGAAGAAATCGAGGCCGCCGGCCTCAAAATACGCGAGGTATTTGCCTTTGGGCAAGATTATGCGCGCACGTGTCAGCTATGGCAGGATGCGATTGATGCCAAAGTTTCAGAAATCAAGGCGCTGGGCTACAGCGAAGAATTTATGCGCAGTTGGCGCTTCTATTTAAGTTGCTGCATTGGCGCATTCACTGCTGGTCGTACCGATGTGGTGCAGCTGGAATTGGTGCATGCGTAACTTTTTACGTTAGGAGATTTTTATGGGCGTGCTTTCCGTGATTGCACTTGTGGCATCGGGCATTGGGCTTGGCGTTGTGTTAAGCATGACAGGGTGCGCATCGCCCAGCATTACCGCATACCGCGACAATAAACCCACGGTCGATATACGCGAATATTTTAACGGGAATCTGGTAGCATTTGGCACGGTGCAGGATTTTTCTGGGAAAGTCGTTAGCCGGTTCACCGCTACCATCACCGGTAAATTTGATAAAACTTCGGGTACGCTC
This sequence comes from Rickettsiales bacterium, assembly GCA_044351685.1. Taxonomy (GTDB): domain Bacteria; phylum Pseudomonadota; class Alphaproteobacteria; order Rickettsiales; family UBA3002; genus JALHRI01. Next base: position 3,478 of record JBILFK010000027.1, read on the forward strand.
GATGAGAATTTTACCTTCGATGACGGTACGACCGAACGCCGCCTATGGAGCTTTAAAATTGCTTTAGATGGCAGCTTCGTTGGCACCGCACATGATGTGATCGGTGAAGCCAAAGGCAAGCAAAAAGGCAATGCCATTTTTATGGAATATGTGTTGAAGCGCACCATCGATGGCAGCGAAATGACATTCACGATGGATGACAGGCTCTACCAAATTGATGATACTTACCTTATGAACCAGACAAAAATGAAAAAGTTTGGTATCACCGTGGCCGAATTAAACATCGGCTTTCATAAGGTCAAATAACCATGCAATTGCAGGGTGCAACCTTTTGGTTGATTGGAGCGAGTGAGGGTATTGGCCGTGCCCTTGCATTAGAATTAGGCGCACGCGGCGCGCGTCTTGCCGTCACTGCGCGTAACCATGAACGCATTACCTCACTGATAACAGAACTGCAGGGCGAAAACCATATTGCGCTTGCCGCCGATGTCACCGATGCCGCATCGCTTGCGCAGGCATACCAAAAAGTGCGTGCACATTATGGCGCCTGCGATGCAGTGATTTTTAATGCAGGCGTGTATACACCAATGACGGTGGGGCAGTGGAATCTGGCGCAGGCGCAAAGCACCATGAACATTAATTTCAATGGGGCACTGCATATGCTGGATGCTGTGTTGCCCGATTTTCTGGCTAAGCAAGCCGGAAGGCTGGTATTGGTTTCAAGCGTGGCGGCGTATCGCGGATTACCCAAATCACTCGCCTATGGAGCAAGCAAAGCGGCACTTACAAACCTTGCCGAATCACTGCGCATTGAATTGGAAGGTAAAGGGATAACAGTGCAGTTGGTAAGCCCTGGTTTTGTAAAAACACGCCTTACCGCACAAAACGATTTCCCGATGCCGTTTGCCATTTCTGCTGAAGATGCTGCGAAGCGTATCGCGAATGGTATCGCCAATGATAACTACGAAATTCACTTCCCCAAGCGCTTCAGTCTATTTATGAAATTGCTGAGAGTGCTGCCAAACCGAATCTTTTTTACACTTGCGAGGGCGTTATGAAAAAAATCATGGCACTGCTTTTATTGCTCCCATGCATCGCGCATGCCGAGAGCTGGGAACTGGTTGGCAAAGGCGAAATGCATAAACTGTTCTGGCACGTATATGATTCTGCACTTTACAGCAAAGATGGCACCTATAACCCCAATAAGCCATATGCCCTCGAGAATACCTATCGCATGGATTTTACCGATACCGAACTTGCCGACCGCACCATTGAAGAAATGCGTAGTGCAAATTACATTAGTGATGCGCAGGCAAAACTCTGGCGGCATTTATTGGTAGAACTATGGCCGAATGTAAAAGAGGGCGATGTGATTCGTGCGAAGGCAATACCCAAAACATCGGTGCAGTTTTTTCTGAATGGTAAGAAGTTAGGCGTGATTGCCGATGCGCAATTCGTACAGCCATTTATGGATATTTGGCTTGGCGAAAAGAGCAGTGAGCCCGAACTTAGAAATGCGCTGATTGGCAAAAAAAAGCTAGATTATTAGCCAAAAACAACCATTTCGCACCTGCAAAAAAACCCGCGTCTAGCAGCTTGACAAATGGGGGTTTACTTGCCTATATTCGCTGCATTGCATAAAACATAAGTAGTGTTGAATAATCTGCGCTGCTTCATCATGGCCTACTAAACATATTGGGAGATAATTATGGCTACGAAAAAGAAACCTGCTGCAAAACGCCCAGCTACTTCGGCGGCTGCTGCTGCAAAACGTCCGGCAACGGCAAGTGCACAAACATGGGCACAGCCAAGCGCAAAATTATATCAACTTCCATTCGCGCAAGGCGACATGGGTGAAGCAGTACAACGCGCCAGCGAAACGATTCGCAGCACTGCTGAGCAAGTAATGAAAGCAGGCAGCGATGCCATGCAACAATTCTTTGGCCAGAATGGTTCGCAGTTTCCACAATTCCAACAGTTCCCACAATTTCAGCAATTCCAGTTTCCTCAATTCCCTGGCATCGATGCCAAGGCAGGTGAGAAAGCGTTTGCTTTTGGCCGCGATGCTTCTGAGCAGCTTACCAAATCGGCTGGCAGCGCAACCCGCGTAGTGAACGAAGCAGTCGATATCTCGCGTGAGAACGCTGAAGCGATTGTTGAAGTGGGTAACATTGCCGTGAATGTTTCGAAACAAGTGAGTGCAGAAATCATTGGCTTCGTGAATAAATCATTCGCGCAGAATGTGGAGCTTTCAAAGCAAGCATTCAACTGCCGTACGCTGAACGATATGTTCGATCTGCAAAGCAAAATCGTGAAGTCGAATCTTGATTCGTTCTTCAACGAATCGCTGAAAATTTCGGAACTCGCATTCCAGTGCGCTTCGGATATCTCCGAGCCACTGAACGAGCGTCTCTCTGAATCGGCTGAGCGCTTGACCAAAGTGGCTGCTGCCTAGTTCGGCAGAACAGCAAAATGAAAAGCCCGCCTAATTGGCGGGCTTTTTTTATACTTAAATTTTTTTATTACGCGGATAAACGCAACGTTTCCGTAGTGAAGGCAATGCCAAGTGTTTGGTACACATGCACCAGTGCATCACGCAGTTTCAGCATCATGGCATCGCTGTGCAGCGGGGTAGGGGTGAAGCGTAACCGCTCGGTGCCTTTGCGCACGGTGGGGTAATTAATGGGCTGCACATAAATTTGGAATTCTTCTATCAACATATCCGATGCCTGTTTGCACAACGTGGCATCGCCCACCATCACGGGCACAATATGCGTGGGGGTATCGAGTATCGGAATACCGGCATCGCGCAGCAACATTTTTAACTGCGCAGCTTTCTGTTGATGCGCTTTACGTTCGGTATCGGATTGCATGAGGTAGCGCACGCTGGCATTGGCACCCGCCGCAATGGCAGGAGGAATAGAGGTAGTAAAAATAAAGCCAGGAGCAAACGATCGCACCGCATCAATAATGTTGGCGCGTGCCGTGATGTAGCCACCAATGACGCCGTAAGCTTTAGCAAGCGTACCCTGAATAATATCGACTTCATCCATTAGCCCTTCGCGTTCGGCAATGCCTGCGCCGCGTGCGCCATACATGCCTACGGCATGCACTTCATCGAGATAAGTAAGGGCATGATAATGCCGTGCTAATGCGCATATTTCGCGAATGGGGCCGATATCGCCATCCATTGAATAAACAGATTCAAAGGCAATTACTTTCGGGCGCTTGATATCGGTTGCGGCAAGTAATTTGGCGAGGTGATCGACATCGTTATGGCGGAACACTTTTTTCTCGGCACCGGAATGGCGAATGCCGTGGATCATCGAGGCGTGGTTTTGTGCATCGGAAAAAATAATGCAATCTTCAAGCAGGCCACCCAGCGCGGCAAGTGCTGCTTCGTTCGCAACATAGCCCGAGGTAAATACCAGCGCTGATTCTTTGCCGTGTAGTTCGGCAAGCGTGGATTCCAGTTCCACGATTTTGTGGTGCGTGCCAGAAATGTTGCGTGTGCCGCCCGCACCCGCACCCAGTGTATCGATGGTTTCCTTCATGGCATTGCACACGGTGGCGTGCTGCCCCATACCAAGGTAATCGTTCGCGCACCAAACCACCACATCTTCGCCGGTGCGGTGTGAATAGGCTACAGGGAATTGGCCAACTTTACGTTCTAAATCCGTAAAGACGCGGTAGCGACCCTCGGATTTTACTTGCGCAATGGCGCTATCAAAAATGGCATCGTAATGCATGGCTGTGACGTATGTTGATTTTATTTTCGGCGAGTATTTCATGAAACGTGCGGCCTCTCAAGCAAAATAGATGCGGGAGTGCACGCATAGTATTCTTCGAATATCAGGCGTGCCTCGGTGTGTGATAAACCAGATGCACCAAAACCAGCAGCAGCAGTAATGCGGCCATTTGGTGTGCGCTTGCCAGCGGAATCGCTACCACGCTTAACAGCGTTGCCACACCCAAGCCAAACTGCACAACAATAACGCTGAGTAACGCCCATAGCCAAACCCTGATCTGTGGTAGTGCTTGGCGTAGATTATAGCCAATGGTAACAAGGCACGACATGACTAAGATCAAGGCACCCATACGGTGCTGCCATTGTACCATCACAATATTTTCAACGATATTCCGCGCCCAGGGGGTAAGGGTGGTAAGGCCATGCGGCACCCATCTGCCATCCATCAGCGGGTAGGTATTATAGGTAAGCCCCGCATCATGGCCGGCAACCAGAGCGCCGAGAATAATCTGTAAAATCGTAACACCTAACGTAACCCGTATCATCCAATGAAGTGGTTTCGGATAGTTGGAATTGCGCGGGGCGCTTAGTTGCAGCCATGTCCAAAGCAGTGCGCAAAACAATGTAAAGGCGAGGCTTAAGTGCAGCGCCAGTTTTAGGGGGTTTACGCGTGGGTCATGTTCGAGGCCGCTGGCGACCATGATCCAGCCTACGGTGCCTTGCATGCCCACCAATCCGCATAGCGCCAACATACGCAGAAAAAGTGGCCGTGGTAATTGTTTGCGTAGCGTAAACACCGCCAGCGGTAGCAAAAACACCAAACCCGTGAGGCGGCCAAGCAAACGGTGCAGATATTCAAGCCAATAAATTCCTTGAAACTCGGCGAGGGTAAACCCAGCATTTTTCAAACGAAACTCTGGGCTAGTCTTATAATCACGGAAGGCTTCCACCCATCCGGCATGCGAAAGTGGCGGGAAGATGCCGCTAAATAACTTCCATTCTACAATCGAGAGCCCCGATTCCGTAAGGCGCGTGACGCCGCCGATAAATACCATCAGCACCACCATCACCATGCAGGCAACCAGCCATGCGCGGATTGATGGAAGATGTTGTGGATTCGCAGTAATCATGTTAGCAGGCGGTAACCGATTCGCAGGGAAGGCGCAACTATGAACACGGCAATCTCTCCAACATTTCATGTAACGGCATTTTGGCCGCGCCGTTGGCTGGCGCTTGGGGTGACTGCGCTGGGAATCGCGGGGATTTTTGCACTGTTGCTGGCTACCGCCCGCACACCGCAGATGGCATGGCTGTTTGGTGATGCCAATTTATTTTCTGTAGCACTGGTGATTCACGTCGATTTATCGGTGCTGGTATGGATGCTCTCGGTGATTGGCATGGGGTTAAGCCACTATCTGGCGAAGCAGCAACACGTGCCCGAATTTCCCTATCTGCAAGCCAGCGCGTTCTGGTGCATGCTGCTAGGCACGGTTTGTATCGCAAGCTCGCCACTGCATGATTGGGATGTGGTGATGAGCAACTATATTCCGGTGATTGTGAACCCGATATTCTTTCTTGGCTTAAGCCTGATTGCGGCTTCGATGCTGCTATTATCTGTTGCGGTGATTGGTACCGAACTCACCAAGCGCGCGCGCGCTAAGGGCGAACATATCTGGTGGCAAACACTGGCGCTTACGGTGCTGGTGGCGCTGGCGGCCTTTGTGGCAAGTGCCTATTATTTGCCCAAAACCATCGCACATAATGATCGCTATGAATTTGTGTTCTGGGCTGGCGGCCATACGCTGCAATTTGCGTATAGCCTGATTGCGATGCTGGCGTGGTTGGCGCTGTTGCGCCATGTGCGGGCAATTGGCCATGTAAGCGCTGTGTGGTTCAATGCGCTTGCATTTGTAAGTTTTGCGGGCGTGGTGATGCCGCTTTCTTCGTATGTGCTCTATGAAGTGGATAGCGTTGAATTTCAGGAATCGTTTACTCAGGCCATGATTTATCTGGGGGGTATCGCACCTAGCGTATTGCTGCTGTATGTGCTGGTAAAACTACTTCGCTTGCCTGCGTCGCATACTTCACGGCAACCGGCGTTTTCTTCACTTGTTATGTCGATGCTGGTGTTTGGGGCAGGGGGCATTATCAGCCTGTTCATCGAAGGACAGAATACGATCATTCCAGCACATTATCATGGTTCTATTGTGGGCATTACGCTGGCGCTAATGGGCTATGCGTATGTGTTGCTTCTGCAATTAGGGTTCCGTGATGTATCGCACTCGCCAACCGCCTATTGGCAACCTTATATATTGGGTATTGGTCAGTTATTGCATGTGGGTGGGCTTGCCTATTCGGGTGGTTACGGCGTGCTGCGTAAGCAGGCCGCACAAGGCATTGCCTATGCGCCCGATGTAAAGATTGCGTTAGGGTGCATGGGCGGCGGCGCTCTGCTTGCGACGATTGGTGGGTTTATGTTTGTGCTGGTGATGTGGCGTTCCATGCGCAAACCAGCCTAATCACAAATTGCAATAGATTGTTATCAGATGTGATTGCATATAACGCCGGTTGACCTTGAAGAATACGCATCGTTACGCTACATAAGGCGTATTCACACACCCCAAAGGAGACTATCCATGAATACCACCAAAAAAACCATTCTTGCATTGGTTGCTACCAGCTTTCTGGTTACGGCATGCGGCGCTCAAAATGCCGAAAATGCGCGTCAGGGCGGCGTTACTGGGGGTGGTGGTATCACCAAATCCGATGTAGGCACGCTTGCAGGCGCAGCAGCCGGCGCAATTGCAGGTTCGAATATTGGTAAAGGCAAAGGCAATATCGCGGCGATTGCTGTTGGCACGCTGCTTGGCGCTGGGGTAGGGCATGAAATTGGCGCCTCGCTTGATCGTGCGGATATGGCCTATTATAACAGCACCCAGCAAAAAGCGCTAGAAACGGCACAGCCCGGCCAAACCTTGCCATGGCAGAATTCGCAGTCAGGTAATTCGGGCAGCTTCACGCCTTCCAACTATTACACCAACGATAATGGACAATATTGCCGCGAATATTCACAAACCGTATCGGTAGGTGATAAAAGCGAGCAGGCTTACGGCACAGCTTGCCGTCAGGCCGATGGCACGTGGAAAATCGTTTCGGCGAACTAGCCGCCAATTTCGTATTGCGGGCGTAGTCAAACCCTTCTACATAGGGGCTAGACTACGCCCTTTTCTATCGAAGTGAGTACCGTATGACTGAAAAAGAAATTACCATTCCCACCGGCACATTAATGGCTGGTAAGCGCGGCCTGATTATGGGCGTTGCGAACGATAAGTCGATTGCGTGGGGCATTGCCCAATATCTGGCAGCGCAAGGCGCCGAGATCGCATTCACCTATCAGGGTGAAGCGCTTGAAAAACGTGTGCGACCACTCGCTGAATCGGTGGGCAGCACGCATATTCTGCCGTGCGATGTCACCGATATGGCAAGCATAGATGCTACCTTCGCAACGCTCGAAAAAGCGTGGGGAACGCTTGATTTTGTGGTGCACGCCATTGGCTTCTCCGATAAAAACGAGCTGAAGGGCAAATATGTTGATACATCATTGCCCAACTTCCTGAACTCCATGAATGTTTCGGTGTATAGCTTCACGGCAGTGTGCAAGCGCGCCTATCCGCTCATGAAAAATGGTGGTTCGCTGCTTACGCTGACCTATCTCGGGGCCGAGCGCGTGGTGCCGCATTATAACGTGATGGGGCTGTGCAAAGCCGCGCTTGAAGCATCGGTGAAATATCTGGCGGTGGATTTGGGTGAATATGGCATTCGCGTGAATTCCATTTCGGCAGGCCCAATTAAAACCCTTGCGGCTATGGGCATTGGCGATTTCCGCTATATTCTGAAGTGGAACGAACTTAACTCGCCGCTCAAGCGCAACACCACCATTGAAGATGTTGGCGGCGCTGGCCTGTTCCTGCTTTCCGATTTGGGTGCAGGCACAACGGGCGAAAATTTGCATGTCGATGGCGGCTACCATGTGGTAGGCATGAAGGCGATTGACGCGCCGGATATCGCACTGGTCTAGCATGGCGAACAACTCCTTCGGCAATCTCTTCCGTTTCACTACTTGGGGCGAAAGCCACGGCGAAGCGATTGGCTGCGTGGTGGATGGTTGCCCATCACTCATTTCCCTTTCGGAAAAAGATATTCAGCCATTCCTCGATAAGCGCAAGCCGGGGCAAAGCAAATTTACCACCCAGCGCCGCGAAGCCGATGAGGTGAAAATTTTAAGCGGTGTGTTCGAAGGCAAAACCACAGGCACGCCCATTTCGCTGATCATTTATAACACCGACCAGAAATCGAAAGATTACAGCGACATCAAAGATACGTTCCGCCCCGCCCATGCCGATTTCACCTATGATGCCAAATACGGCATTCGCGATTATCGCGGCGGCGGGCGTAGCAGCGCGCGCGAAACTGCCATGCGCGTGGCCGCAGGCGCCATTGCCCGAAAAATCATTAAGGGCGTGAAAGTAACAGGCTACCTTGTTGAACTCGGTGGCGATGCGATTGATCGCAACAATTTCAATCTCAAAGAAATTTCCAAAAACCCGTTCTGGTGCCCGGATGCTAAAGCGGCACTGCGCTGGGAAAAGTCACTCGATGCGGCACGCAAAGATGGCTCATCGCTTGGGGCAGTGATTGAAGTGGTGGCCGAGGGCGTGCCTGTGGGTTGGGGTGACCCGATTTATAATAAGCTCGATGCCAAGCTGGCCGAAGCCATGATGAGCATTAACGCCGTAAAAGGCGTGGAAATTGGTGATGGGTTTAGTGCAGCGAAGCTGCGCGGCGAACAAAATGCCGACCGTATGCGCGCCAAAGGCAAAAACATTGCGTTTGAAAGCAACCATGCTGGCGGCATTTTGGGCGGCATTAGCAGTGGGCAACCGATTGTGCTGCGCTTTGCGGTGAAGCCTACCAGCAGCATTTTGCAGCCCGTTGAAACCATTACTAAAGGTGGCAAAAACACCAACATTATCACCAAAGGGCGGCACGACCCCTGCGTGGGAATCAGGGCAGTGCCGATTGGCGAGGCCATGATGGCCTGTGTGCTGGCCGATGTCTTCCTGAGCTTCAAGGCGTATCAATGAGCGATGAGTTTATGCAGAAGAATTGGATTCAGATGCTCAATCAAAAGAAAAAAGATGAGCAAATAATGAATATCGCGTTTCTGAAGCAGTTACTAAATGCCTATGCCCAAGGCGATGAAGACGCGGCAAAACAAATTGAGCGTATCCAAAAAATTCTCGGCACCAAATCCTAATATTAACGATTTTTAAAGTTTAATGAAATAAATTGTCCTTAATAAGGAGACATACGGATGAGTGATGAATCATTGATGGATAAACTAAAACGATGGGCAGGTGGTATGACAACAAAGGATTTTGCAGAAGAACTTGGTGCTTTGTCCCGAAAAGCTGAAGAAGGCGATTCTGATGCATTATCTGCGGTTAAGAAAGTCGCTGAAATACTTTCTGGACGTGCTAAAAGTTAGATAACCTAGGACTATTAAGGGGGATAAGTTTCTCCAGTAGATTAGCGTCTATAGTAAAGCATACTACCTACATTCCTCATCCGAGAAGTGATAGTTATGGCAGCCACCAAGAACAAATCCACCGAACACACCGGCTAACAAACCCTCAGCTTCGCGCATGACCCGTGCGTGGGGATTAGGGCAGTGCCGATTGGCGAGGCCATGATGGCCTGCGTACTGGCCGATGCATTCTTAAGTTTTAAGGCGTATTCGCGTTAGGCCTTGAAGAACGCAATTTACGCCCCATATTGTTCCCAAACGATGGAGAAACCGTATGGCCAAAGCCGCAAAAAAACTGCAGGAAACCACTAACGAAACCATAGCGTTTGGTGCCGAAATTTCGCGCGTGCTGCATTTGATGATTCACGCACTGTATACCAACAAAGATATTTTCCTACGCGAGTTGATTTCGAATGCCTCGGATGCCTGCGATAAATTGCGTTACGAAGCGCGGCAAAACGATGCGCTGATGCAAGATGGCGGCGAGCTTGGCATTCACCTAAGCTACGATGCGAAGGCAAAAACACTGACCATCGAAGATAGCGGCATCGGCATGAACCGCGAAGATCTGATTGCGAATCTGGGCACGATTGCCAAATCCGGCACGCGTGAATTCTTTCAGCAGCTTTCCGGCGATTCCGCCAAAGATGCCAATTTAATTGGCCAATTCGGCGTGGGGTTCTACGCCAGCTTTATGGTGGCCGACCGTGTGGTGGTGCATACCCGCAAAGCCGGTGAACCCGAAAGCTGGGAGTGGGAATCGGATGGGCAGGGTAGTTTTTCGGTGCGCGAAGGCGAAAACCGTGCTCGCGGCACACGCATTACGCTCTACATGAAAGATGAGGCGTTGGGCTACCTTGATAAGCATAAATTGCAGCATATTGTGCAAACCTATTCCGATCACATCGCTTTTCCCGTAACGCTGCGTGATGATGAAGGCAAGGAAAGCACCATCAACGATGGTACCGCCCTTTGGACAAAACCAAAAAGTGATATCACCGAGGCGCAATATCAGGAATTTTATCGCCATATCGCGCATTCGCCCGAAGCGCCGTTTATGGTGTTGCATAATAAAGCCGAAGGCGCGCTGGAATATACAAATCTATTGTTCATTCCTGGTGCAAAGCCGTTCGATTTATTCCACCCCGATAGGCGTTGCCGCGTGAAGCTGTATGTGAAGCGCGTATATATTACCGACGAGGGAATTGAGCTAATTCCGCCCTATTTGCGCTTTCTGCGTGGGCTCATTGATTCGGCGGATTTGCCGCTGAATATCAGCCGCGAAACGCTACAGAAAAACGCCACGCTCGATAAAATCCGTGAATCGGTAACCAGCCGTGTATTAAGCGAGCTTAAGAAGCGTAGCGATAAAGAACCAGAGGCCTATGCCACATTCTGGAAGAATTTTGGCTCGGTGTTGAAAGAAGGCCTGTGCGAAGCTAACTCGCCACGCGATAAAATTCTCGATGTGTGTCGTTTTGCTTCAACGCACTCCGAAGAAGGCACCACCACACTCGCCGAATATAAATCGCGTATGCAGGAAGGGCAGGAGGCCATTTACTACATCACCGGCGATTCGCTGAAGGCGCTGGCTGCCAGCCCGCAGCTGGAAGGCTTCAAAAAGCACGGTATTGAAGTGTTGCTGCTCACCGACCATGTCGATGATTTCTGGACGAACGTCACGCTGAAATACGGCGATATCGAGCTGCGCGCAGCTGCTCGCGCAGGCGATGATTTAGAAAAATTTACAAGCGACAGCGCCGAGGAAGAAACCAAAACCCCTGCCATTGAACAGCTGATTACGCGCATGAAAACCCTGTTCGGCGATGAAGTTGCCGATGTGCGCACCACGCAAAAACTGGCCGAAAGCCCGGTATGTTTGGCTGCAGCCGAAGGCGCGATGGACGG
>JBILFK010000028.1:0-14665 GCA_044351685.1 Rickettsiales bacterium
CACCCGATTCGACCACTGCACCATCCATCACTTTGGCACCCATACCGACAAAACAATCATCTTCGAGTGTGCAGGCATGCAGCAACGCCTGATGCCCCACCGTAATGCCCGAGCCAATATTGGTTGGGCCCGTGCCGCGCGTGACATGAATGATGGTGCCATCCTGAATGTTGGTGCGTTCGCCAATACGAATCGGGCAGACATCACCGCGAATCACCGTGCCGAACCAGATATTGGTGTGTGCGCCAATATGCACATCGCCAATGACCACCACGCCGGGCGCAATAAACGCTTCGGGGTGGATGGTAGGCAAAATGCCTTTGAAAGGAAGTATCACTGCGCCACTCATGGGAATACCGCCGTGGCACTCAGGCCGGTGGTTTCTTCGAGCCCGAACATCAGATTGGCATTTTGCAATGCCTGCCCGGAAGCTCCCTTGACCAAGTTATCAATCACCGAAACTAAAATCAGTTCACCTTTGATGCGGCCCGCATGCGCCGAAATCACGCAGTGGTTGGTGCCGCGCACCTGATGCGTAGAAGGCGCGCCCGCTTCCAGCACATGCACGAAGGCTTCGCCTTCATAGCTATTGCGCAAATGCGTGCGCACCGCATCGACCGTGACACCGTCTGCCAGTGGCACATGGATGGTGGCCAGCATGCCGCGCGGCATCGGCATTAAATGCGGTGTGAAGCTGATGGTAATCGCCTCGCCCATCACGCGCGATATTTCCTGTTCCATTTCTGCCATGTGGCGATGCGCGCCGATGCCATAGGCGGAAACGCCACCATCGACTTCGCAAAATAGCATTTCCTGCTTGGCGCTGCGCCCAGCACCGGAAACACCTGAAAGCGCATCGATCACGATGCTTTCAGCGCGCACCATGCGGTGTTCAAGCAGTGGCAATAGCGGCAGTAAACTTGCCGTGGGGTAACAGCCCGGGTTGGCCACTAACGTTGCTGCAGCAATCGCTTCGCGCGTATGTTCGGTGAGGCCATATACCGCAGTTTTTTGCAGTTCGGGTGCGCGGTGTGCGTGGCCATACCACTGCGCATATTCGGGCAGTGAATGCAGGCGAAAATCGGCCGATAAATCGACAATTTTTACATGCGATGGCAGGCCCGCGATAATTTCTTGGGTGGTACCGTGTGGCAGGCAACAAAACACTACATCGATCGTGGAAAAATTGACATCGGTATGCTTGACCAGATCGGGCAAATTGCGGTGGCGCAGATGTGGATATACGCTGGCAATCGGCTTGCCAGCCTGCGAATCACCGGTGAGGGCGCGCACATGAAATTGCGGATGATTTTCGAGCAATCGCAACAGCTCGGCACCGGTGTAGCCCGATGCGCCTAAAATTGCCGTGTCGATGGTTTGTGTCATAGGAGGAGTCCCTTACTAGATTTCCGCATCAGCGGAAATCTATTTTTACTTCCCGCTTCGGCCTACTGGCCTACGCGATGAAGTGCGCTCTGGCAGACTCGGACATTCTGTCCTCGAATAACAGAAAAAAACCATCATTTTAACCGTTTGGTTTTCAGTGTGCAGATACTAGGAGCAGGCGCGCACAGGGAGGGAGTGTACATAAATGTACATGACCGACCGCGCACGTATGCGACAACGTAGATGCAGGCTGAAAAGCGAACGAAGACTAGCGTTTGCTGAACTGGAAGGAACGACGTGCTTTCGCGCGGCCATACTTCTTACGCTCTACCACGCGGCTATCGCGGGTGAGGAAGCCGCCTTGGCGCAGCACTTTGTGGAAAGTCGTATCGTAAATATCCAGCGCACGTGAAATACCGTGGCGTACCGCACCGGCTTGGCCCGAAAGACCACCGCCTACGACGGTTGCGAACACATCGAACTTGGCTTCTTCTTTGAGCGCAGCGAAAGGCTGGTTGATGATCATGCGCAATACAGGGCGCGCAAAATATGCTTCAACGGTTTTGCCGTTCACTTCAAACTTGCCGCTGCCACGCTTGATCCACACGCGGGCAATGGCGTTTTTACGACGGCCAGTGCCGTAGGTACGGCCCTGCGCATCCATCACGCTGCCTTCTTCTACAGGTTGAACGGTGGGGGCTGCTTTTGCCGGTTTTTTTGCAGTTGCCATGAAATCCTCGATTAGCGTGCGTTTTTAACGTTCATTGCCGCGAAATCAACCACTTTAGGCTGCTGTGCGGTGTGTGGGTGTTCGCCCCCTGCATAGACATGCAGGTGCGTCATCTGACGGCGTGCCAGTGGGCTATCTTTCAGCAGCATGCGTTGCACGGCTTTCTCGATAATACGCTCGGACTTGCCTTCGCGCTGCAGATATTCTGGCGTTTGCGACTTGATACCGCCGGGGTGGCCGGTGTGGCGGTAGTAAATTTTGTTGGTAACTTTTTTACCGGTCATCTTGATTTTATCGGCGTTGATAATCACCACATTGTCGCCACAATCCATGTGCGGGGTGAAAGTTGGCTTGTGCTTACCGCGCAACAATTTGGCGGTATAGCTTGCTAAGCGCCCGAGCACCACGTCTGATGCGTCGATGACCAGCCAGGCCTTTTGGATATCCGATGGTTTTGCCGTATATGTTTTCATAGTTTTTCTCGTTTAGTCGCAAATAAGGGCGCTTTCGTTAGCGAACATTCTGGGCCATGTCAATGGCTAAAGTAGAAAAATGCACGAAAGGCACCCCGCGGCTAGGCGCCTAAATACCGGCGGCTTCATCTTGCCAGGTGAAGGAAATACCACCAAAAATGGCTTCCACCGCATCATCGGAATCGCCGACCGGCAGCATGCATTGGCGATATTTTATCCGCCGCCCCATCAGCGAGGTAAATTCGCCGTCTTCCATCATCGGGGCTTTGGTCTCCATGACCTTGCGGAAGCTTTTACCCAGCGCATGGGCATTCGGGCCGATCATGGATTCGTTATGTTCATCGAAAATTTCGCCGCGATAGGCGCGAATAATGCCTTCGCCCAGATAGGTGTAGTTATAATCCTGCACGTTTAAAATGTCGCGCACCTGCACCAGAAAGCAATATTCCCATGAAAGCCCAAGATCATCGGGGTCGATATCCTGTTCGGCGGGAAATGACCGGCTGCCGCGCTTTTTATTCCAATACACCCGCAGGTTATTGGGGAAGCGGCGTTCATCGGCCATTTCATCGAGTTTTGCCATAATCGACATGTTTTTACCCTTTATCACCCGTAGCGGCCTTCAATGTAATCACGTGTTTGCGTGATTTGTGGCGCTTCGAAAATCTGTTGGGTTTCACCGAATTCCACGAGCGTACCCAGATGGAAAAATGCCGTATGCGCCGAAACGCGCTTGGCCTGCGCCATCGAGTGCGTGACGATGACGATGGTATAGGTTTGTTTCAGTTCGGCGATCAGCTCTTCCACTTTGCCGGTGGCGATTGGGTCAAGCGCCGAGCATGGCTCGTCCATCAGAATCACTTCCGGTTTAATCGCGATGGTGCGGGCAATGCACAGGCGCTGCTGTTGGCCGCCCGAAAGCCCGGTGCCGGGCTGGTGCAGGCGATCTTTCACTTCACCCCACAAGGCGGCGCGCGTCAGCGCTTCTTCGACCAGCGCATCCATATCGGCTTTGCTGTTCACCATGCCGTGAATGCGCGGGCCGTAGGCAATGTTTTCGTAAATCGATTTGGGGAACGGATTGGGTTTCTGGAACACCATGCCCACCTGCGCACGTAGCAACACCACATCGCGTGCGGTGTGTAAAATATCTTCGCCGTCGATATGGATACTGCCATCCACACGGCACCCGGCAATCAGGTCGTTCATACGGTTGAAGCAGCGCAGAAACGTTGATTTACCACAGCCCGAAGGGCCAATGAACGCGGTCACGCTACGCGCGGCAATTTCAACCGAAACATGGTTCAGCGCTTGTTTTTCGCCATAAAAAACGCACACATTCTCGGCGACCATTTTCGGTGTGCGGGCGGCAGAAATTTCACTCTGTTTCATTGCGGCTACCATGTGATTTCAAACTTTCTGCGAATATAAATCGCGGTCGTATTTAGCAAAAGCAGCACCGCTAACAACACAATAATCGCGGTCGAGGTTTTTTCGACGAAGCCCAGTTCGGGGCTCGAGGCCCATAAATAAATCTGCACTGGCATGGCGGTGGCAGCATCGAGCATGGTGCGCGGCACATCGGCCACGAACGCCACCATACCAATCATCAGCAATGGTGCGGTTTCGCCAATCGCGCGCGCCATGCCCAAAATAGCCCCCGTCATCATGCCCGGCAGCGCATAGGGCAGCACATGGCTCCACACCACTTGCAGGCGGCTTGCACCAAGCGCCGTTGCAGCCAGCCGCATGCTGGGCGGCACCGCACGCAGCGAAGCGCGTGTGGCGATAATCATCACCGGCAACACCAGCAGTGCCAGCGTGAAACCGCCAACGAGTGGTGAGCTGCGCGGCAGGCCAAATACATTCAGCAGCACTGATAACCCAAGCAAGCCGTAAATAATCGAAGGCACCGCTGCCAAATTATTGATGCAAAGTTCTAGCAGTTCGGTCAGCCGGTTTTTTGGTGCAAATTCTTCGAGATAAATCGCGGCAGCCACCGCAATCGGGAACGCCGCCAGCATGCACATAAGCAGGGTAAATAACGAGCCCACCAGTGCGCCGCCCACACCTGCGCCTTCCGGCGCGCGAGAATCACCGCCGGTGAAAAACCCGATGTTAAATGCTGCGTGCACACGCCCGGCTGCCTGCCATTCGGCAAGCCATGCAATTTGCTTATCGTTGATGGGGCGAGCATGGGCGGGAAGGCTGGCATCGATATTGCCCTTCAGTAGTTGGTCGGCGTTATCGCCAAGCGGAATACGAACCGCATCTTCGCATGCCGAATTGTTTTTATGCTTCGCGATGCAGGCGGCATGTTCGGTGGTTTGTGTCTGCCATTCATGCGCAGCGAAGGTGCCTACGAGCGATAATAATTGCCGCTTTTCCACATTGGTTTGCGGTGCCTGCGCCACGCTTTCGCGCACGGCATGTTTCATTTGCGTATAGGATTCTTCGAGCGTGGCAGGGGCATGTGCGGGCATGGGAAGCGCCAGTTCGTGGCGCACAAACCCACTGATACCGGGTGTCACAATCGACCATAACAAATAGATAAGCATGGCCGTGGCAAAACTAAGTGCGGCAATGCCGTAGGCGCGAAAACGCCGCTCGCGGCGATGCCGCCGCGTGAGCACTGCCTGAGCATGGGTTTGCGCGTTATTCATATTGCTCCCGGTATTTTTTCACCACGCGCAGCGCTACAATATTCAGCAGCAGCGTGAACACAAACAAGGTCAGCCCGAGGGCAAAAGCGGCAAGCGTTTTGGCGCTATCAAATTCCTGATCGCCCACTAGTAAGGTCACCATCTGCACCGTCACCGTCGTTACCGCTTCAAGCGGATTGGCAGTAAGGTTCGCCGATAACCCGGCGGCCATCACCACGATCATGGTTTCGCCGATGGCACGTGACACTGCCAGCAACACCGCACCCATAATGCCTGGCAGTGCGGCAGGTAAAATCACCCGCTGAACGGTTTCGCTGGTAGTGGCGCCCAGCCCATACGATGATTCACGCAGGCCGCGTGGCACGGCAGTGAGCATATCATCAGACAGTGACGAGATGAACGGAATAATCATTACCCCCATGGTGAGGCCCGCAGCCAGCGCACTTTCGGAAGCGACACTTAACCCAAAAAACAACCCCACCTCGCGCAGCAGTGGCGCCAGCGCCATAATCGCGAAATAGCCATAGACCACAGTCGGGATACCAGCCAGCAGTTCAAGCACCGGTTTCATGATGGCACGCGTGCGTGGGCGCGCATATTCGGAAAGGTAAATGGCACTCATCAGCCCCACGGGCACAGCCACCACCAGCGCGATCACCGTAATCATCAGCGTGCCTGCTAACAGCGGTATCACGCCAAAGGCGCCGCTTGAACCCGCCTGATCGGCACGCAATGCCGTTTGCGGGCTCCATTGCAGGCCGAATAAAAAATCAAACAGCGGCACCTGCGCGAAGAAGCGCAGTGATTCATCGAGCACCGAGAAAATAATCGCAAACGTACTTAGCACCGCAATCGCAGCACACAGCCATAATAGGCCAATGGCAACCCGCTCGAGCACGCGGCGAAGCGGAAATACAGGCGCCTTATATTGCACTGCAGAAATTGTCATGCCGACGCTTTTAGCGATAGCGCACATATAAGTAAAGCTTGAGGAAAGGCTAATTTTCGAAAATCGGCAGATAAACGGTAAAGCAGGTTCCCTCGCCTACCACTGAATCAACCGTAATCGCACCGCGGTGACGCACAATAATGCCCTTCACAATCGCCAGGCCAAGGCCGGTGCCGCCTACTTCGCGCGTGCGGGCAGAATCGACACGGTAAAAACGCTCCATCAGGCGCGGCAGATGCTGCTTGGCGATACCCTCGCCGCGATCGCGCACGCTTAACATCGCCACACGCGTGAGGTTGCGCATGTTCCAATCTTGCGGCAGTTCGCTGGTGATTTTCAGGCTTACAGTTACTTCGCTATCGGCGTGGCCATACTTAATGGCATTGCTGATAAGGTTATGCACCACCTGTTTCAGCTCGTTGGTTTCGCCCTTCACCATGGGCATGTTATCATGAATGTTCAGCACAATGCGCATGCGTTTTTCTTCGGCAGCGCGGGCGAACATTTCCGCTTCTTTGCGCACAATGCCAACTAAATCAGCAGGGTCAGTCGGCACTGCGTGGGCGTTCATTTCGATTTTGGAAAGCGACAATAAATCGCTGATCAGCTGCTGCATGCGATCCGCCTGCTCGAGCATGATGTTTAAAAACTGGCCATGCACGGCATAATCTTCTTTCGCGGGCCCAAGCAAGGTTTCGATAAAGCCTTTAATGCTGGCCAGTGGTGTGCGAATTTCGTGGCTGGCATTGGCCACAAAATCGGCGCGCATTTGCTCGACGGCTTTTAGTTCCGTAATATCGTTCATGGTAATCACGGTGGTGATGCCCCCCGCCGATGTCACCGGAAACCGCTCAATAATGGCCAGAAAATCACGAATCACCGGCTCTTCGACACGAAATTCGACTTCGCGCCCCTTGAGATCCTTGATAACCGAACTCACCGCATCGAGAAAATGCGGGTTGCTGATAATATCGCTTAATTGCTTTTGCGCCAGATTCTGCCCGAAAATCGCGCGTGTGGCGCGGTTGGTGCGCACGATTTTGCATTCATCGTTCACCATAATCAGAATATCGGGCAGGGTATCGACCAGAATTTCGCGCTCGGTAATGATTGTTTCCTGCTGCTTTTTGCGCAGTTCCCAGCTGGTTTGCAGTTTTTTCAGCGCCTGCGACATATCGCCCGCCAGCCCGATAAAGCTTAAATCGGGGGCTTGCACGCGTTTATCTTGTGCCAGCTCGCCCACATATTGGGTGAGCGCCGCAATATTGCGTAAGAATGGGTAAATCAGCAGCGCCAACGCCACCACCATAATGCAGTAGGCCAGCAGCATCAGGTTCAGCGGCATATAGCCTAAGGCCACATACATCCCGAGCACCAGTAGCGCCGGGCTGGAAATGACCAGTACCGAACGTATCAGGCTGATAAGCGATACGGGGTGTTTCAGTTTGCTTCGCATGTCGCTGTTATGCGGGCATCAAGGCGGCTCTGCAAGCGCAAAGTCAGCGCTGTGTAATTTCACGTTGACAGCATAGGGAAGCAGGCGTATAAGCCCGCCTCCCTATAGAAGATGGAGAAAACCTATGTACGCAGTCGTACAAACTGGTGGCAAACAATACCGCATCACCGCAGGCAGCGTGATTGAAGTTGAAAAACTGGCAGGCACCGCCGGTGAAAATTTAGCATTGAACGATGTGCTCGCGCTTTCGGGCGGCGGCAAAGTATTGCTGGGTTCGCCGTTGCTGGCTGGCGCCAGCGTTGAAGCGCAAATTATTAAGCAAGGTAAAGGCGATAAGGTCATTATCTTCAAAAAGAAGCGTCGTCACAATTACCGCCGCAAAAACGGTCACCGTCAATTCGTGACCACGCTGCATATCACCAAAATTCTTTTCAACGGTGCTGAAGTTGCCAAAGCCGAGCCACGTGCGCTCAAGGCCGAAGTGCTAGCAACCCCGCCTGCCGCGAAAAAAGTAGCAAAAACTGCCGCTGAAAAGCCAGTAGCTGCAAAAAAGCCTGCCGCGAAAAAAGCCGCAAGCCCGAAAGCAGCCGCTGAGAAAAAGCCAGCAGCCGCGAAAAAACCTGCAGCGAAAAAACCCGCTGCGAAAAAAGCAGAATAAGAGGAGTATCCCATGGCACATAAAAAGGCAGGTGGTAGTTCACGCAACGGTCGCGACTCACAGGGTCAGCGTTTGGGCGTTAAAAAATTCGGTGGTGAAGCGGTAGTTCCCGGCAACATCATCATTCGTCAGCGCGGCACCAAATACCATCCCGGTGTTGGCGTGGATATGGGCAAAGACCACACGATTTTTGCGGTCATCGAAGGTCAGGTGAAGTTCACCAAAAAGGCCGATGATAAGAATGTCGTGAACGTGGTTGCTGCGTAAGCCTGCAGGTTGCGGGTTTCAGGTTCCAGCTTTTTTAGTATTGCATAATGGTGGTGGTATGCCAGCTTGCGCATGCAGCTGAAACCCAAAACCTAACCCCTGAAACCTGTTATGAAATTTCTGGATGAAGCAAAAATTTATGTGCGAAGCGGCGATGGTGGCGCGGGCTGTGTGTCGTTCCGTCGCGAGAAATTTATCCCCAATGGCGGGCCAGATGGCGGCGATGGCGGGCGTGGCGGCAGCGTGATTTTACGCACGGCCTCGGGCCTCAATACCCTGATTGATTACCGTTTTCAGCAGCATTTTAAGGCGCGTAAGGGCGATCATGGCATGGGCAAGCAACGCTACGGCAAAAGCGCCGAAGATATTGTGTTGTATGTGCCCGTGGGTACGCAGGTGTTTGAAGATGATAAAGTAACGTTGATTGCCGATTTTACCAAGCTGGACCAAGAGCTTGTATTGTGCAGAGGTGGCAAAGGTGGGCTGGGCAATATCCATTTCAAATCCTCGACCAATCAGGCACCACGCACCGCCACCGATGGCGAGCCCGGCGAAGAAAAATGGATCTGGCTGAAGCTGAAACTGCTTTCCGATGCCGGCCTGCTTGGCCTGCCTAATGCCGGGAAATCGACATTCCTCTCAGCCGTGACGGCAGCGAAACCCAAAATCGCCGATTACCCTTTTACCACCCTCGCCCCGCAGCTGGGTGTGGTGCGCCAGGGTGATGCCGAATTTGTGCTCGCCGATATTCCCGGGTTGATCGAAGGCGCCAGCGAAGGCAAAGGCTTGGGCCTGCGTTTCTTGGGGCATGTGGAACGCTGCGGCGTGCTGCTGCACCTGATTGATGGCACGCAGGAAAAAGTCGCCGATGCTTACCGCACCGTGCGCGCCGAACTCGAACTCTTTGACCCTGAACTGCTCGAAAAACCCGAAATCGTGGCACTCAATAAGTGCGATTTGTTAAGCCCGGAAGAAATAAAAAAGAAAAAGGCAGCGCTCAAGCGCGCGTGCAAAAGCGAGGTGCATACCATTTCCGGCGCGGCACGCGAAGGTATTGACGACATACTGGTGACGATGCACCGCACGATCGCCGAATACCGCGCCACCCAGCAGGCTGAAACCACTACCAAATCGATGTATGCACCCATTGAATGACGCAGAGATTATTGTGGTCAAAATCGGCTCGTCGCTGATTAGCGACGGCGAAAGTTTCGCGCCACGCACGCCATGGCTGCATGCGCTGGCCGAAGATATCGCCACACTCGCGCAGCAAGGAAAAAAGCTGGTGATGGTTTCTTCAGGCGCAGTGGCGTTTGGCAGGCCAGTGCTGGGGCTTGGCGCGCGCGCACTAACATTACCAGAAAAACAAGCGGCCTCGGCCGCTGGCCAACCCTTGCTGATTGCCGCATGGCAGGCCGCTCTGGTTGCACATAAAATCCATGTCGCACAAATTCTGATGACCCTCACCGATTCCGAAGAGCGCAGGCGCTATCTGAATGCGCGCACCACGTTTGAACATTTGCTTGGCGCAGGCATCATTCCGATTGTGAACGAGAACGACACGGTGGCCACTGCCGAGCTGCGCTACGGCGATAACGATCGGCTGGCCGCACGCGTGGCCGCCATGATCGGTGCCGATACGCTGGTGCTGCTTTCCGATGTCGATGGCTTATACACCAAACCCCCTGCGCAGGCAGGTGCGCAACATCTGGCGGAAGTTGCTGCAATCAACCCTGAAATTGAAGCCATGGCGGGTGGCGCTGCCAGCACCACCTCGAGCGGCGGCATGATCACCAAACTGGCGGCTGCAAAAATTGCCACCAGCGCCGGTTGCCAAACATTGCTGGCTTCTGGGCAGGCCATGCACCCGCTGCGCACCCTCATCAATGGTGGCAAACACACACGCTTTAAAGCCAGCCACACGCCGCTACAGGCGCGCAAACAATGGATTGCAGGTGCACTGCATGTGCCGGGCGCATTGGTAGTGGATGCGGGTGCCGCCGCAGCACTTCGCGAAGGCAAAAGCCTACTGCCTGCCGGTGTGCGCAGCATTAAAGGTTTTTTCGAACGCGGCGATACGGTGAGTATTCTGGATCTGCAAGGCGCTGAAATTGGCAAAGGCATTGTGGGATACGATGCCGAAGATGCGCAAAAAATCATCGGCAGAAAAACACATGAAATTGCCGCGATTTTAGGTTACGCTCTGCGCGATACACTCATTCACCGCGACGATATGGTGGTGGAATAAAAGGAAACACATGCAACGCATCATCAGTTTTGCCGGCGCGCACGAGCGCTTTCTCGCGCACATGATCGACTCGGTGGCAATCTACCTGATCGCCTCGCTGCTGATGACATTGCTGCAAGGCGGCCAACCCGCGGCCATGCTGATTCCGTTTTTTGTGGGGGCCAGTTATTTCACTTATTTTCAATCGGGTAAATTTCAGGCCTCGCTTGGGATGCGCATTGTGGGCATTTACCTGCTGAAACTGAATGGCCAGCGCCTAGATTGGCGTGATGCGACCGCACGCTATTTTGCCTTCATGATGCCGATGTATCCGCTCTATGTTTCCTTTCTCGAAGAGCGCGTGCAGATCACGCTGTTTTTATGGCTGGGTGTGGTGTGGTATGCCACAATTCTGTTCCGCCCTGATAGGGCGGGGCTGCACGATATTCTCTGCCGTATGCGCGTGATGCGCGGGCGCTTGCAGGCCGGAACACCCTAATGGCCAAACCCGCTTCCAGTTACGATACCCATTTGCGCGTAGCACTACGCGATATGGCGCACGATGCGCGCCGCGCCTATCAGCTTCTGGCGCGTAGCAGCCATGGCGAACGCATTGCCGCGCTGCATGCGATGGTTGCCGCCGTAGAGGGTGCACAGGAAGCTATTCTGGCAGCCAATGCCCGCGATATGGCGCTCGCACAGGAAAAACATTTGGCCGCACCGCTACGTGATCGGTTAGCACTTAGTGAAGCACGGCTTTCGCGCATGTGCAGCGGTGTTGCCGAAATTGCCAACCAACCCGATGCGCTTGGCAAAACGCTTGCTGCGTGGCAAGTGCCGCATAACGGCTTACGCATCACGCAAATCAGTATTCCGCTGGGCGTGATCGCGATGATTTATGAATCGCGCCCGAATGTGACCCTCGATGCAGCGGCTTTGTGCATTGCTTCGGGCAACGCGGTGATTTTACGCGGCGGCAGCGAAAGCGCGCATAGCTCGCAGGCATTAGTGAAGGCGATTCGCGAAGGGTTACGAAAAGCCGGCATGCCCGAAAATGCGGTGCAATATGTGCCCACCCAAGACCGCGAAGCCGTGGGCATTTTGCTCACGATGACGGGCGATATCGATGTGATTATTCCGCGCGGTGGCGCATCGCTCACCTCGCGGGTGGCAAGCGAAAGCCGCGTGCCCACCCTGCTGCACCTTGATGGTAACTGCCATAGCTATGTGCATGCATCGGCCGATCTGGATACTGCCGAGCGCGTGGTGTTAAATGCCAAAATGCGCAATACCAGCGTGTGCGGCGCAACGGAAACCTTGCTGATAGATGCCGAGATTGCCGCAGAGTTTTTGCCGCGCATGGTAGCGGCGCTAACGGCAGCAGGCTGCGAAATGCGCGGCGATGAAGCCACCCGTGCACTCGTACCCACCCTGCCCGCCGCAAGTGAAAGCGATTGGGCCACCGAATTTTTGGCGCCTGTTCTGGCAATCAAAATAGTGGCGGGTGTGGAAGAGGCCATTGCGCATATTAATCAGTATGGCTCGCACCATACCGATGCGATACTTGCCCGCGACGCAGGTGCGATTGCGCGCTTTCAAACTGAAGTGGATAGCGCGATTGTGCTCGTCAATGCCTCGACGCAGTTTGCCGATGGCGGCGAGTTTGGCTTTGGCGGCGAAATTGGTATCGCCACCGGCCGCCTGCATGCGCGCGGCCCCGTGGGCGCTGCGCAGCTGACCACCTATAAATATCTGGTGGAAGGCGAAGGGAGCACCCGCGCATGATGCGCCGCATTGGCCTGCTTGGTGGTTCGTTTAACCCGGCACATGACGGGCATTTGCATATTAGTTTGGAAGCGATTAAACGCCTGCAGCTCGATGAAGTGTGGTGGCTGGTATCGCCGCAAAACCCACTAAAAGCTTCGCACGATATGGCGCCCTATGCACAGCGATTTGCAAGCGCCGAAGCCCACGCCAACCACCCGCGCATTCATGTGCGCGATAGCGAAGTGCGTTACGGTACGCGCTATACGATTGATACCGTGAAACATCTGATTGCGCGCCATCGCAACGTGCAGTTTGTGTGGCTGATGGGTGCCGATAATCTGGCGCAACTGCACCGCTGGAAGGCATGGCAACATTTGCTTTCGGTAGTGCCGATTGCAGTGCTTGACCGTGCGCCCTATGCGATTTCAGCGCTGCATCAGAAATTCGCGTGGCGTTTTCGCCACAAACAGGTGCGGCGTGGGTTACAGGTTTTTGCAGCAAAACCCCCGCATCACTGGGTGTATCTTTGCATCCCGCGGCATCCGCTTTCGGCGACCTATTTACGAAAAACGCTTGGAAAGAAGGCATTTCTGTAGGATAATAGCACTGTTGTTTCATTCAACACAGGAGAAGCGTATTCCTACTGCAACCCCCCGCCGCAGCACGGCTGCAAAATCCGCCACCACTTCTGCATCCACCACCAAGAAAAAAACCACGGCCAAAAAATCACCCGTGAAGGCAGCACCAGCGAAAACCAAAAAACCGGCAGCCCCGGCTGCAAAAAAACCTGCAGCAAAAAAACCCGCTCCCCTCAGTTTCACCGAAAAAGTGACGCAATCGATTGTGAAAGCTCTCGATGATAAAAAGGCCGAAGATATTTCGGTTATCAATGTGCTGGGTAAATGCTCGTTCGCCGATGTGATGGTGATTGCTACTGGCCGTTCGGCGCGGCACGTGGCCACCCTGGCCGACGATGCGGTCGATGCAATTCGCACGCACGGCATTTCGCACCCGATGGTCGAAGGCAAAGAAGTTGGCGACTGGGTGTTGATCGATGCGGGCGATGTGGTGATTCACCTGTTCCGCCCCGAAGTTCGGTTGTTTTATAACCTCGAAAAAATGTGGTCAGCCCCCGCCGCAGCACCCACCGAACTTCGCTATTAAACCATGCGGCTACAAATTCTTGCGGTGGGCAAATTAAAAACCGGCCCTGAGGCGGCGCTTGTTGCGCATTACGCCAAACAAATCCGCTGGCCACTTGCCACCCATGAAATTGCCGATGCCCCCGAGAACCTTGCAAAAGAAGCGCGCCAGCTGCGCGAGGCCGATGCCATGCGAAAAAAACTGACTGTCGGCAGCGTGCTGATTACGCTCGATGCGCGCGGCAAAACACTCAGCAGCGAAGCCTTCGCGAAACTGCTCGCGCAGTATCAGGATAGCGGGCGCGCCGAAGTGGCCTTCGCCATTGGCGGGCAAGATGGCCTGCACCCGCAGCTGGTGAAAGAAAGTGCGCTGAGCCTAAGTTTTAGCCCGATGATATGGCCACACAAACTGGCGCGCGTGATGCTGATGGAACAGATTTTTCGTGCCCAGTGTATTATGCACAATCACCCCTATCACGGCGGGCATTAGGCTTGCGATGATGGCCATTCGTGCTATCACCATGCTATGATTCCCAAGCCTGTCATTTTGTGCATTCTCGATGGCTGGGGCGAAGGTGCGCCCTCGCCCGATAATGCAATTCACCTTGCCCGCACCCCGGTGTGGGATGCGCTGAAGGCCAACTACCCGCACGGCACACTCGAAGCCTCTGAGCAGCATGTGGGGCTGCCCACTGGGCAAATGGGCAATTCGGAAGTGGGGCACATGAATATTGGTACCGGGCGCGTGGTAATGCAGGATCTGCCCCGCATTGATACGGCGATTGCCGATGGCAGCCTGGCAAAAAACCCGGAACTTGTGGCACATATTGCAGCGCTCAAGGCCACAGGCGGCACCTGCCACCTGATGGGTTTGCTATCGGATGGTGGCGTGCACGCGCATATTGCGCATATTATTGCACTGGCCAATAACGTGGCCGCTGCCGGTG
>JBILFK010000131.1:0-4703 GCA_044351685.1 Rickettsiales bacterium
CGGAATTGTTGTAATGTTTCAGGGTCGGCGCCGGCCTGCTCGGCGCGATTGAGAATGTAATCGGATAACAGCACCGCCATGATAGAATGCGTGGCAGAATTTTCGCCCTGATGCGGCTTCAAATTGCGATTATCATCGAACCGTGTGCCGTAGGCGCCAAGAATATTCATGGTGTGCGCAAGCCCGCTGCGTGCTGCACCATCGACGCCAAACGGCTGAATGGCTGCCAGATCATTGAGTGCTTGGTTGAAATCGAGTTTTTTATTGAGGCGCTGCGTGACCTCGTGGCCGATGAGCCAGGCGAAATGATTGCAATGTTCGTGGTATTTGGCCCAAAGAGGGTCAGTGGTATCATCAAACGGCTGCAAACTTGGCGACGCAGCCGGAACGGATATCGTTGATGGAAGGGAATGCACCATGCACCCCTTTTAACATCAAATGGTTACAGATTAATGAAGACGGCGCTATAGGGGTAGTTTTACCTCGACCTGTAAGCCGTTTGGCTGGTGCTCGCTGAGCCGTATAGAACCCTGATGCATACGCACGATGGCTGCAACTAAGCTTAGGCCAAGGCCATTACCGGGGGTGTTACGGCAGCTATCGAGCCGATAAAACCGCCCGAACACTTTTTCGTGCTCGGCCTTGGGGATGCCCGGCCCGGTATCACGAATGGTGATGCTTGCCGCCCCGTTTGTTTGCGATAACTGCAGGGATACCGTGCCGTGAGGCGGGGTGTATTTGACGGCGTTATCGCACAGATTTGCGAAGAGTTGGAATAATAAGTCTTTATCGCCCTTGAGGGTGACCGCATCGAGGTGACTAGAAAAGACAATCGATTTTTCGGCAGCCAGCGGTTCATACAGCTCGACGACATCTTTGAGCAGGTTGGTAAGCGAAAGCTGGGTAAATTGCCCCTGACGCTTCCCTGATTCCACATTGCCAATGCGTAGCAGGGCGTGAAAGGTTGCAAGCAACCCATCGCACTCTTGCAGCAGCGATTGCATAGCCGATGCATAATCGCTTTCGGATTTTGGTGAGGTGTTTCGCAAATTATCGATATGGTTACGCAGACGTGTGAGGGGGTGGCGTAAATCGTGCGCGATGTTATCGGAAACGGTGCGGATCGCGCCGACGGAAGCCTCGATTTCGGCGAGCATATGATTAAGCGTGATAGAGAGTTTGCTTAAATCATCCCACGCGCAATCGATAGGGATGCGTGCCGATAAATCGCCAGTGCGCATGATGTTATCGGCGGTAGTGACAATCATGTTGATGCGCTTGGTGACGTAATAGCTGATGGTAAACAGCCCCACGCACAACAGCATCAGCATACCAATAATCAGGTAAAGTTGCTGCAGGAAAATTTCAGCATTTTGCGCGTCGCCCAGCTGATAGGCGCGGTAGCCGACACAAGCGATCGCTGCGGTAATCAGTAGGGTAAAAACAATCGCAAGCTTGGTAGATGAGGAAGAGAACGCAGTAATACGCGACATGTTACGCTGCATGACTCTTGGTGTCATCTTCGACCATGTAACCGGAACCGCGAATGGTTTTGATCATCGAGTGCGCGGGGTCGGTATCGATTTTTTGACGTAGGCGGGAAATATGCACATCAATCACATTGGTTTGCGGATCGAAGTGATATTCCCACACATGCTCGAGCAGCATAGCGCGGGTGACAATTTGGTTTTTGTGGCGAACAAGAAATTCCAGCAGTTTGAATTCACGCGCCTGCAGCATGAGGTTTTTGCCATTACGGGTGACTTTGCGAGCAAGAATATCCATCACGATGTCGCCTGCCTGCAAAATAATTTCGGAATGGTTGGAGGGCTGCCCACGCCGCGCTAGCACTTCGACGCGTGCGACCAGCTCTACGGCGGCGTAGGGTTTTACCAGATAATCATCGCCGCCGGATTTAAGCCCTGTTACGCGATCATCGACTTCGCCGAGCGCGCTGAGAATCAGCACCGGGGTGGTGATATGTTTTTCGCGTACGGCGCGAATAATGCTTAGGCCATCGATTCCCGGCAGCATGCGATCGATAATCATGACATCGTAATGGCCCGTGGTGGCGCGTTTCATGCCTTCATCGCCCGTGAAAACGCTTTCAACGCTGTGGCCGTGCTCTTTGAGCGTGGCGGCGATATGCGCGCTTACCTCTTTATCATCTTCGATGAGGAGGGCGGATATGGGTTTGTTTACGGCGGCTTGCGGCATAGATGCTCCTGAAATACCCGCTAAATTTAATCCTTTGCTGCGCAGGTACAAGCAAAAACCCCGATTCTTGCGATATGTTAATGCTTCTGGCCCCCCATAGCGCGTGCATGCGCCCTTATTTGAGCGGCCATATGAGTGGGGGCGTGCGGCAATAAGCTGTTCATTTTTCTATGGTTCTGACCCGAAACTGTAACAATTCCATGTCATAGTTTAGGGTAGAGGAAAAGTGTTTATGTCAGAAAGCGACGTGACATCGCGCGATATTGAACAGCCGCAGCCTGCGGCTAAGCAGGCGGCTCCGGCTGCCCGTGAACCTGTGCGCATTCCGTTGATTAACATTGCGTTACCCGGGCCTATTTCCGGATTTTTTCATAGTGTGGATGATACCTTTGAAGGAACTCGGCAAGCGGCAATAAAAGCGCTGCCAGCACCTATTTTAAACAATTCTTCGAATCTTCTGGGTGCCGCACATGTGTGGACTGAGATTGTGATGTTTAAAGCCAGCCTTAAAGGCGGCAAGCTGGTTGAGAACGCATCGAACCCGTTGGATTATGCAGTGAAGGCCATTTCACGCGTGTATAGCGAGGCATTTAAAGGTGCCTTTAGTAAGCGTGATAACAATGTAAAGATCTTTGAGGGCAATCCGTTTAAAAACGTTTATCGCATCATCACCGATACTGATGGAGCCACGCAGCGCGAAATTGAACATCAGATGTCGCAAATGCGCGCGAGTGGTGTGACTAAAAAAATTAGTCTGCCGAATACTTGGCAGACGCGTTCGACTTTGGCAGGCCTTACAGCGTGGTCGCTGAGTGCGATGATTCCAGATAAAAAAGAGTCGGAAGAAGAAGTAGAACGCATGCGCGATTTGCGGGATAAAAATCCACTGGGCTATGCAGGTGAGCGCTTTAAGCAAGCGCTATGGGTTCCGCAATGGCCAGACCATAAGCGCCAAATGATTGGGCTTGGCATCATGACGTCGGGGACGTGTTCGATGCTTGGGGCATGGCGAAATCGTGCTACAATCGGTGATGTTACCAAATATAAATTCAACGGCTCTTATTTTGCCACCGGAGCGCTGACATTTATTAGCTCCATGCCACTGCTGTTTTCGCTGACAGACAAAGATGCATTTAACAGTTTTGGGGGCTGGATGCTTGGGCGTCTGTTCTTTCTGCCGACCAGTATTTCAGCAAAATTAAAAAATAAAGAAGAAGGCACAAACTGGTATATTGGCGCGACGGCTGGATTTCAGGCAGAAAACTTGGCGCAGGCAATGATTGGCGGTGTAGAGAAACTACCAGATGGCACGATTGTGGATCATAGTAAACACAAGAAAAAAGCGCCAGTAACACACGAAACCACTGAACCACAAATGCAGCCCAGCACACGCATTGCAGAGGCGCGCGACCATGCGATGGCAATGCCGCAGCAACAGAAGCTTGCGATGGCATAATGCATGTAAGCCAGAGATAAAAAAAGGGGCGCTATTGCGCCCCTTTCATGTTGCGGTAAGGCCGAATCTATTTTTCGGCTTTGAACTCGATTTCTACACGGCGCTCTTTTGCCATGCAGGAAATTTTTGCATCACGTGCTTTCAACGCGCTGCATTCGGCTTCTGGCGACGATTTGCCGAGGCCACGCACTTCCGCAAGCGTTGCGTTCAGGCGTGATTTGCCATCGAGATACATCTTCACGGCGCCTGCACGGTTTGCAGCCAGCGTGAGGTTATAATCATCGGTGCCGAACTGATCGGTGAAGCCGTGTACGCGCACATCGGCAATTGCCTTCGAGCTGTTCACGATATCGGCCAGTTGATTGAGCTTTGCTTCCGATTCGGCTGTGATAACGGCGCTATCGAAATCGAAATAAATGGTGCGCTGTTCCAGCGAAACGGTTGGGATAACGGGTGCAGGTGCGGGTGCTGGCTTTGCCACGGGCACTGGCTTTTGAGCTGGTGGTGCTGGCGGAGCGCAGGGATCTAGATCTTGTTGCCACTTGGTGCGCACGCATTTGCCATTAGAATCGGCAACGGCTTGGCTGTGTTTATCGTAGGTGGCATCTTCAGCGCTGCCTGCAAAACTGGGTGCACTGAAGCACGCAATGATGAGCGCTACGGATACGAAATGGGTGGGACGCATAGGTTTCCTCCGAGGAATTTGGTGATTGGAGGACGCAATCTAGCGAAGGCCTATGACAAGGCAAGGGATTTCAAGGGTGTCGAGAAAAACGTTGGAACTACCCAGAAAAATTGAAGTTATTGACGCCGAGTTGGTTTTCCCAAACGCCCACCACCGTAATGGTGGCAATACCCTTCAAGTTAATTACTACGCCTTCACTGCCGTTATAGACATAGTTATTATAGAAGGTGTTTACTCCCATGCCGTGGAAACCGAAACCCTGGATATGGATTTTATCGATACCGAGCTGGAAATCAGTGATGCGATCGTTACCGCCCGCTGGGTTGGTTTCTACGTTGTTATAGA
>JBILFK010000132.1:0-4649 GCA_044351685.1 Rickettsiales bacterium
CAAAAGCACTGGAAGATACGTTGGATATTCTGGATTTTCTTGCACCAGAGCCGCAGATACTGGTTGGCTCCAGCATGGGCGGCTGGCTAATGTTACTGGCGGCATTAGAACGCAAACAACAAGTGAAAGCGCTCATAGGCATTGCCGCAGCCCCCGATTTTACTGAACGCTTAATGTATTCGCAGTTTACGCCGGAAATGCGTGCCACGCTGGAAGATGAAGGCGTGGTGTATGTGCCGAGTGATTATGGCTTCGAAGATTACCCTATTAGCAAATTGTTGATTGAAGATGGCAGGCAGCATCAGTTGCTCAATCATCCGATTCCGCTTGAAATACCTGTGGCACTGCTGCATGGCCAGTGTGACCCTGATGTGCCGTGGGAATATGCGCACCATATCAGTAATGCCATGACGGGTGGGCAGGTGAGCATGCATACCATCAAAGATGGCGATCATCGCCTTTCGCGTCCGCAGGATATTTCACTGCTTTTACACACACTCGAACACATCCGGCATTTGACAGATGATGCAATGCAGCACTAAAACAGCGCAAGCAAAGGAATCGCATCATGACAAAACCTACCGTAAAACCCACTAATCCATGTTTTTCTTCTGGCCCATGTGCCAAACGCCCCGGCTGGTCGCTCGATGCGTTAAAAGATGCGGCGCTTGGCCGCTCGCACCGCGCGAAAGTGGGTAAGGCCAAATTAAAAGAAGTAATCGATCGTAGCGCAAAACTGCTGAATCTGCCTGAAGGTTACGTGCTTGGTATCGTGCCTGCATCCGATACAGGCGCTATTGAAATGGCTATGTGGTCGCTGCTCGGTGCGCGCGGCGTGGATATTTTTGCATGGGAAAGCTTTGGCAGCACCTGGGCTTCGGATTGCAAAAAACAACTGAAACTAAAAGATCTGCGCGTGTTTGATGCGGCTTACGGCGCTTTGCCAGATTTATCGCAGGCCGATTGGTCGCGTGATGTGGTGTTTACTTTCAATGGCACCACCTCGGGCGTGCGCGTGCCTGATGCCAACTGGATTCCCGATAACCGTGAAGGCCTTGCGATTTGCGATGCCACTTCGGCGGTGTTTGCGATGGATGTCGATTTCAAAAAACTCGATGTGGTAACGTGGAGCTGGCAAAAAGTACTGGGCGGTGAAGGTGCGCACGGCATGCTGGTGCTTAGCCCACGTGCGATTGAGCGCTTAAAAACCTATACACCAGCATGGCCACTGCCAAAAATTTTCCAACTCAGCAAATCGGGTGCGCTGATTGAGGGTATTTTCGCAGGCGAAACCATCAACACGCCTTCGATGTTGTGCGTAGAAGATGCACTCGATGGCCTGAGATGGGCAGAATCGATTGGCGGATTATCGGCGCTTATTGCTCGCTCTAACGCGAATCTGGCTGCGCTTGAAGCATGGGTGAAAGATTCAAATTGGGCAGGATTTTTGGCCGAAACAGCAGAGACGCGTTCCAACACGTCTATCTGCCTAAAAATTACCGATGCTACCTACCAAAGCCTTTCGGCCGATGCACAGGCAAAAATCGCCAAAGATTTGGCATCGCTACTGGAAAAAGAAGGCGTAGCGCTGGATATTGGCGCCTACCGCGATGCGCCAGCTGGCCTGCGCATCTGGGGCGGCGCTACAGTCGAAACAACAGATATTCAAGCATTGTTACCCTGGCTCGATTGGGCATGGGGCGAAGTGCGCACACAACTGGCTAACGCCGCATAACCACAAGGAAACACACTATGCCAAAAGTTCTTATCAGCGATAAACTCAGCCCGCAGGCCGTGGAAGTATTCACCAGCCGAGGCGTAGAAACCGATATGAAAGTCGGGCTTACCGAAGAACAGCTTATCGAAATTATTGGTGACTATGATGGGTTGGCGATTCGCTCGGCTACCAAAGTGACGCCGCTGGTGTTGGCCGCCGCAAAAAAACTGAAAGTGGTTGGGCGCGCTGGTATTGGTGTCGATAACGTGGATGTAAAAGCCGCAACCAGCCACGGCATTGTGGTAATGAATACACCGTTTGGTAATTCCGTAACCACCGCTGAACACACGCTTTCGCTGATGATGGCAATGGCACGGCAAATTCCGGCTGCCAATGCTTCTACCCATGCAGGTAAATGGGAAAAAAATAAGTTCATGGGTGTTGAAATGGCCGGCAAAACCCTCGGCCTCATTGGCTGCGGCAATATCGGCAGCATTGTTGCTGAGCGCGCGCAGGGCTTAAAAATGAAAGTCGCGGCGTATGATCCATTTCTTTCGGTCGAGCGCGCTGCTGCTATGAATATTGAAAAGCTCGAGCTCGATGCACTGCTTGCCAAAGCTGATTTTATTACGCTGCACACCCCGCTGAATGATTCCACGCGCAATATTCTGAATGCGCAATCGCTGGCAAAATGCAAAAAAGGCGTGCGCATTGTGAATTGTGCCCGCGGCGGATTGATTGATGAATCTGCGCTTAAAGCCGCGCTTGAATCGGGGCATGTTGCTGGCGCCGCGCTTGATGTGTTTGAAGAAGAACCCGCAAAAACCAACCCACTGTTCGGTATGGAGCAGGTGGTGTGCACGCCGCATTTAGGGGCTTCCACCAACGAAGCGCAGGAAAATGTGGCCATTCAAGTGGCCGAGCAAATGGCCGAATATTTAACCGTGGGCACTGTCACCAATGCGCTGAACATGCCAAGTGTTTCCGCCGAAGATGCGGCGCGCTTAAAGCCCTATCTAGAATTGGCCGAACGCCTTGGTGGTTTCGCCGGGCAAATGACCCGCGCCGGCCTCTCGCGCATTACTATTGAATTTGAGGGCAAGGTCACTGAACTC
The DNA here is from genome assembly GCA_044351685.1 of Rickettsiales bacterium. GTDB lineage: Bacteria > Pseudomonadota > Alphaproteobacteria > Rickettsiales > UBA3002 > JALHRI01. The sequence goes on from JBILFK010000132.1 coordinate 2,833, forward strand.
AACACCAAACCACTCACTGCTGCGGCGCTTAATGGTATTTTATCACCGCTGATGGAAGGCGTGAATATGGTGAATGCGCCGGTAGTGGCGAAAGAACGTAATATCGATGTTTCCGAGCTGCGTCATGAGCGCACCGCGCACTATAAAACACTGATGCGTGTAGTGGTAGAATCGGATGATGGCGTGTTCGCCGTAAGCGGTACGCTGTTTGGCGATAAGCCGCGGTTGGTGGCGATTGGCGATATTCCGCTTGAAGCCTCGATTGGCGCACGCATGCTGTATGTAAATAACGAAGATAAGCCCGGCCTGATTGGTGGCTTGGGCAATGTGCTGGGCGAAGCAGGCGTGAATATTGCCAACTTCCACCTTGGCCGCAACAAAGAGGCCTCCGATGCGGTGGCATTCCTTGAAGTGGATCAGGATATTGCCGATAGCGTGCTGAAAAAGATCGAGAAGTTGCCTAGCGTAAAGCGTGTGAAGTTGCTGGAATTTGATATCTAGTCATTTTACTGATGTATTTTTGCACCATCTGTGGATAAAAATGTTGCCGTTTGGCACCATGTGTATGCTGTGTTCTGTGCAAAACCTCAGGCTTTCGCTATAGAATAGTGGCAAGAACGCGGTTAAAGCCGCGCAACGTTCCCAAACAGTCATTAACTTTAAATTTACTTATCTGTGACAGATTAAAGGTCACAGGAGAGCGTGTTATGTTAGTAAGTGTAAATAAAAATACGGTGGCTAAACGCCCCATCAACTATGCAGCCCTCGCATCGGGCACGGTAAGCCATGTCTGGTCAGACGAAGAACCAAAATTGGTGAAGCGTAAAGTGCATGTGCACGCGAAAAGCGAAAAAGCGAAAGTAACGAAGCAAACCGACGCGTAAGCTTGGTCTGCTGTTTGTTAGAGTCCTATCGCTTCGCCTATAACTCTGCTTACTTTTGCGGTAGTCGGTAGAGATAAACTCGTTACAGCCTCACGAAGCACTGGCACTTGCCCTGAAATAACTCCAAGCAATAGCGATAATGATCCGGAACCATCCATAATCCGTTGGGCTTCAGGTGGAGCCGCGTTGAACACAGCGCTTTGCGAAAGGGCTGCTCCTATTGATCGTATAAGGCTAACATCCATGCCCTTAGCATAAGGCATCTTGCTTCGTCTTATCGTTACAATTTTATGAAATTAGCTATTCCATGTGCTGGCCGCCATTGACCGACAGCGTTTCGCCGGTAATGAAGCCTGATTCATCGGCCGCAAGGAAGCATACAGCGCGCGCAATCTCTTTGGGTTCGCCCAAGCGCCCTACCGGAATTTGCGCGACAATCTTTTTCATCACATCTTCGGGCACGGCTTTCACCATGTCGGTGGCGATATAGCCAGGCGCAATGGTGTTCACGGTAATGCCTTTGGCGGCGCATTCACGCGCCAGCGCTTTGGTGAAGCCGAATACCCCAGCTTTTGCAGCGGAATAGTTGGTTTGGCCAAACTGGCCAAGCTGGCCATTTACCGATGAAATCGTGATAATGCGGCCAAAGTTGCGGCTGCGCATACCTTCGATCACTGCGCGGCACATATTGAACAGCGATTTAAGGTTGGTGTTGATAACTGCATCCCAGTTATCTTCGCTCATTTTGTGCAGAAAGCCATCTTTGGTGATGCCTGCGTTATTGATAAGAATATCAATCGGGCCCACTTCAGCTTCAATTTTACGAACGCCTTCTTGGCACTCATCGAAATTGGCCACATCGAAACGGTACACATTGATACCGGTTTCTTTTTTAAAGGCCTGCGCCGCTTCATCATTACCGTGATAACTGGC
>JBILFK010000133.1:0-4592 GCA_044351685.1 Rickettsiales bacterium
TACGACAAAGAAGAAAAAAGGAGCCGCCATGCAAGCGCAAGTAGAATTCAAAGCCACCGAACGTACCACTATCGGCAAGGGTGGCGCGCGTGAAGCCCGCCGTCAGGGCACGATTCCTGCGGTGATTTATGGCAATGCCAAGCCTGTGGTGACACTGAACGTAGAAGGCAACAATCTGAGCAACGAATACCGCAAAGGCGGTTTCATGAATAAAATCGTGGCGCTGAAATCGGAAAAAGCGACCTATTTTGCCATCCCGCGCGAAATTCAGCTGAATCCTGTGAGTGACAAGGTGGAGCACATCGATTTCATGCATGTGGATGCACAAACCGAAGTAAAAGTGCGCGTGCCTGTGCATTACCTGAACGCTGAAAAATCGATTGGTATCAAGCGCGGTGGTGTGCTCAACGTGGTGCGTCGCTACCTTGACGTGGTGTGCAACGTGCGCGCGATCCCGAAAGTGATTGATATTGACGTGACCAACGTGAATATCGGCAGCTCGATTCACATTAAAGATATCGTGCTTCCTGAAGGCGTAAAGCCTTCGATTAAAGGTCGCAACTTCACCATCTGCTCGATCACTGGTCGTGGCAAAGATGAAGAAGAAGCGCCTGTGGCTGCTGCTGCCGCAACGGCTGCTGCACCTGCCGCTGCTGCGGGTGCGAAAGCTGCGCCTGCCGCTGCTGCTGCAAAACCGGCCGCGAAGAAGTAAACCCTCATGTATTTGCTGGTGGGCTTGGGCAATCCCGGCCCATCGCATGCAAAGCAACGTCATAATGCAGGCTTTATGGCGCTGGATGCGCTTTCCCAAAAACTGGGCGCTAGCGGCGCTGTGCAAAAATTTCATGGCGAATGCGCTAAGGCCGAATATGCAGGCGAATCGCTTTTATTGCTGAAGCCGCAGACCTTCATGAATCTTTCGGGCAAATCGGTGCAAGCGGCGATGGCGTTTTATAAGCTCGCGCCGGAACAGATGATTGTGCTGCACGACGAGCTAGACCTGCCGCTTGGCACACTGCGTATCAAGCAGGGTGGCGGCCATGGTGGCCATAACGGCCTGCGCGATATTGATGCGGCGATTGGTAAAAATTACTGGCGCATGCGCTTAGGCATTGGCCACCCGGGCGATAAAGATGCGGTGCATGGCTATGTACTTAGCAATTTTACTACCACTGAGCGCCAGCATATCGCCCCGCTATTTGAGGCCATCGCCGAACATATCGCGCTTTTCTGGCAGCATTCGCCAGCGGCACTGATGAGCAAGATTGCATTATTGCGCAGCGCTTCGCAGCCTGCACCAGCAGCTTCAGGCAACGCTTAACGTTTTTTTAGCGCTTCCAGTTCTTTTTTGAGGGCTTCGTTTTCTTCGCGGGCTTTTTGCGCCATGTCGCGCACTACTTCGAATTCGTCGCGGCTGACAAATTGATGCTGCGCCATAAAGCCGGCAAGCTTATCGGCGATCATAGCCTCAAATTCGCGCTTCATATCCAGCATAGCGCCTGCCGCGCCGCTGGTGAGCTTGGCCAGATCTTCGAAAAAATGCGAATCTTTTTGCATAGAGATCTCCTTTTTATGCGCCCAGCATTTTCTCCTGAAAATGCTATGGCGCGCCGCTTCGCGGGCTCATGGCTGGCTCGCGCGCTCCTGCGCTCGCATTACGCAAATGAATCTAGTCTTTTTCTTCGCAGCTGCAACCAATCTTCTTGTTTTTTGGTCAATAAAGACGGGGTGACATCACCAAAAAAACTGTTAAAGTGAAAAGAAAAGCGAGGATATCTATGCGCAGAATTCTGGTTACCGGCGGCGCCGGGTTTATTGGTTCCAACATTGCCGGGTATTTTGCCAATAACTCGCAGTATAACATTGCCGTAAGCGATCATTTTGGCAGCAACGAAAAATGGCGCAACCTCGCCAAACACCAAATTTTCGAAATCGTTTCACCCACCGAGCAATTTTATTGGCTCGAAGACCACAAGGATGATTTAGAGGCCGTGATCCACATGGGTGCGGTATCGAGCACCACCGAAACCAATGTCGATTTCATTCTCGAGCACAATTTTTCGCTCGCCAAAGCCCTGTGGGACTGGTGCCGCGAAAATGAAGTGCGCTTTATTTACGCCTCGTCGGCAGCCACCTTTGGCGCGGGCGAAGCCGGATTCGAAGATGGCGCCGATTTAGATTATTTGCGCAGCCTGCGCCCCATGAACGCCTATGGCTGGAGCAAACAATTATTTGACCAGTTTGTGGCGCTCACCGTGGCGCGTGGCGGCAAAACCCCACCGCAATGGGCGGGTCTAAAATTCTTTAACGTGTATGGCCCCAACGAATACCATAAGGGCGACCAAAAATCGGTGGCATGCCAGATTTTCCCGCATGCAAAGCACGGCAGGCCGGTGCATTTGTTTAAATCCTACAATCCCAATTACGGCGATGGCGGACAGCTGCGCGATTTCGTGTATATCAAAGATTGTGTGAGCGTGATTGAATGGTTGCTGAACACCCCTACGGTATCGGGTATTTTCAATCTGGGCACCGGTAAAGCCCGCAGTTTTGCCGATTTAGCACATGCGGTGTTTGCTGCCATGAATAAGCCGCCTTCAGTGGCTTATATTGATATGCCGGAAACGCTGAAGCCGAAATACCAGTATTTTACTGAAGCCAACATGAAGCGCCTGCGCGATGCGGGCTACACCAAGCCTTTCGCCTCGCTTGAAGATGGTGTAAAAGACTATGTGCAGAATTACCTGATGAAAGAAGACGCCTACTACTAGGCGACCAATTCTCGCGGTAATCGCACCGTGGCATCGAGCCCAATAATTGCGCCTGTCGCATCGCGGCGATTTTCAAGTGTAATGTCGCCACCATGGCTTTGCGCGATATCGCGCGCGATCGAAAGCCCAAGCCCTACCCCGCCGGTTTTACTATTACGCGATGCTTCAAGCCGCTGAAACGGCTTAAATACCGTGGCATGTGAAGCTTCGGGAATACCGGGGCCAGAATCGGCGACTTTAATGCGCACATAGCCTGCGGAAAGCTCGAGTGAGATTTCGGCCTGTTTGCCGTAACGCAGGGCGTTATCGATTAAATTTTGCAGGCAACGGCGAATGGCAGGCGCGCGCCCCACCCAGGGCACCGAGATTTCCGGGGTAAGATACTGCACCAGGCGATGTTGGCGTTGATAGTTATTGGCAATTTCTGCCAGCAGCTGGCTGACATCGGAAACTTCGGCGCTTCCCTCGCCTTCGGTGCGGGCAAAATCGAGATATTCGTCGATCATGTGGCGCATTTCTTCGATATCGCCCAGCATGGCTTGCCGCGTTTTGGGCTCAATTGCGCTCATTTCCAATTCCAGCCGCATCCGCGTCAGCGGCGTGCGCAGATCGTGCGAGATGCCCGATAACATATCGGTGCGCGTTTGCAGCTGCCGGCGAATACGTTCGGCCATCACCAGAAAGGCGCGCCCGGCGCGCCGTACTTCGCTGGCACCGCGCGGCGAGAAATTCTCCACATCCTGACCAAGCCCGAATTGCTCTGCGGCGCGCGCAAGCTGCACAATGGGGCGAATTTGGTTGCGCAAAAACAGGCTGGCAACAGTGCCCAGAAGCACGCTGGTCGCAATCATCCAGAGAATGAAAATATAGGTGGTGGTGCTGGCCAACCGCTTATGCGAGAAAAACACCCGCATACTGCCGCTATTCAGCGCTACGGATACTTGAATCTGATCGTCGCGCACTTTTACGCTGAAAGGGCGATGGATGGTTGCATCGAGCTTAGCAATAAATTCGGGGAAGCGTTTGGCGGCGCTATCGCTGATGGTGCTTGGTTTTTTGCCAACATCAAAATGCATTTGCATGCCAAGCTGGCTGCCAATCCGCGTCACCTGCGCCAGGGCCTGCGTTTCGCCTTCGGTGGGTGCCAACCTATCGTATTCGGAAACCAGCAACGCAATATCGGCAACCGTGGCCTGCGATAAATTGCGCACCACGCTATCCCAGTGGCGCTCGTAAAAAATATACATCAGCAGCAATTGGGTGAGAATCAGCGGCAACAACACAATCAGCAGGCCGCGCGCATACAGCGTGCCGGGCATGGCGCGTTTGAGTCGTGTGCGCAGCCCCATCATCCTGGCTCCGCGATCAAGGCATAGCCTGCGTGGCGTATGGTTTGAATATAAATAGGTTTGGCGGAATTGGGTTCGATTTTTTTGCGTAGCCGATTGATCTGCACATCGACCGAGCGTTCATTCGTGACATCGCCCAGCAATTGCGCCATCTGGCTTCGCGCTACGGGCTGCGGGGCGTGCTCGGCCAGAATTTTTAAACATTCCTGCTCACTGCCTGTGAGATACACCACGCCGCTGGCGCCCGATAATCTGCCCGTGGCAATATCCAATGTATAATCGCCAAATTTCAGCTGTTTTTCGGTGGCGGGTTTGGGTTGCCGCCTCAGTAAATTTTCAAGCCGCAGCACCAGTTCGCGCGGGGCAAATGGCTTGGCCAGATAATCGGATGCGCCAGCTTCGAGCCCGGCAATGCGGTCATCGGTTTCGCCCAGTGCGGTAAGCATGAGCACCGGCATGTGCGAAACCGATG
>JBILFK010000134.1:0-4573 GCA_044351685.1 Rickettsiales bacterium
TTTCAGCGTGCCTTCGTGAATCACTACGTTTTCACGCAGCAAGCGCACTTTCGCGCCGCGCTTCACCAATCCTTCGGTGATCATGCAGCCCGCCACTTTACCATATTTGGTGATATTGAAGACCTCGCGAATTTCGGCGTAGCCAATGAAATTCTCGCGCAGTTCTGGCGATAGCATGCCGGAAAGCGCGGCCTTAATATCATCAATAAGGTTATAAATAATCGAATAATAACGAATATCTACGCGCTGAGCGCCGGCAAATTCTTTGGCTTTGGGAATTGCGCGAACGTTAAAGCCAATAATAATCGCACCCGTTGCTTGTGCAAGCGTGACATCGGATTCGTTAATGGCACCCACCGCGCTATGCACGATTTTTACTTTTACTTCTTCACCATCAAAGCGGGCGAGTGATCCGGTAATCGCTTCGGCCGAGCCATGCACATCGGATTTTACGATGATGGCAAGTTCACGCGTAGCGTTTTCGCCTGCAGCAGTGAACAACTGATCCATCGATTTAGCGTTGGCTTTGGCCACACGCTTTTTCTCTTTTTCACGGCGATATTCGGTAATTTCGCGCGCGGCTTTTTCACTTTCGGCAACATCGAACGTATCGCCAGCTTCAGGTGGCATATCAAGGCCCAGTACTTCGATGGGCATACTGGGTGGGGCTTCTTCAAGCTCTTGGCCTTTATCATTCAGCAATGCACGCACACGGCCATAAGCCTGCCCAGCCACAATAATATCGCCCACCCGAATGGTGCCGCGTTGCACGAGCAATGTCGCCACTGTACCGCGACCACGATCAATTTTCGCTTCAATCACGGTGCCGGTGGCACGACGATTGGGGTTGGCTTTTAAATCCATAATTTCTGCCTGCAGCAGAATAGATTCGAGCAGTTTATCGAGATTCAGTTTTTGCTTCGCTGAAACATCGACTGTCATGACATCGCCGCCAAATTCTTCGGGCACGAGTTCATACTGCATCAGTGCAGTTTTCACTTTGGAAGGGTCGGCATCGGGTTTGTCGATTTTATTTACTGCCACAATAATCGGCACACCTGCCGCTTTCGCATGGTTAATCGCTTCGCGGGTTTGCGGCATAATACCATCATCAGCGGCTACTACCAGCACCACAATATCGGTTACTTTAGCGCCGCGTGCACGCATGGCCGTGAAGGCTTCATGGCCGGGCGTATCGAGAAAGGTTACTTTTTGTTTTCCAGCAACCGTTACCTGATAGGCGCCAATATGCTGCGTAATGCCGCCTGCTTCGCCTGCCACCACATCGGTTTCGCGCAAGGCATCGAGCAGCGAGGTTTTACCATGATCGACGTGGCCCATGATGGTCACTACCGGTGGGCGCCACTGTAAATCGGTATCTTCGTCGGCGGTTTGCGAAAGCTGATCTTCCACATCGGCATCGGTTACGCGTTTAAAGCCGTGGCCGAATACGCCGCAAATCAGTTCGGCAGTATCTGCGTCGATCGCCTGATGTGGCGTGGCAATGGTGCCCAGCTTCATAAGTTCTTTAATCACTTCAACTGTGCGTACTGCCATACGGTTGGCCAGTTCCTGCACTTCGATCGCTTCGGGAATAATCACTTCGCGAACAAATTTTTCTTGTTGTGACGATGGATTGTAATCGGATTTTTTAGCGATCTTCGCGCGTTGACGCTTGATCGAAGAAAGCGAACGCACACGAATGGTATCTTCCATGCCGAGCGCTTGTGAAATGGTAAGTTTACCGGAACGCTTATAGGCGTCTTCCTCGGCAGTACGCACCTTTTTAACCGGCTTTGCTTCCACCGCTTCATCATCGGCTGCGGTGCGCACAGGGGCGCCAACAGGACGTTTGGTAAAGCTAGGCGTTGTCGTTTCCGTAGCTGGTTTGGAGTTTGATGGCGCATTGCGCAATTTTGCCAAATTGCGTGCCGCCAAATCATCGAGTGGTAACGTGCTGGTGCTTTCCATATCGCTGACATCCAGCGCATCATCACCCTGATCCGTTTGTTGATTTTGGCGTGCTACGGGGTAGGCTGCCGCATCTTCGGCTTTATCGGCTTGCTGCAGAGCACGCAGCCTTGCTTCGCGCTCGGCCTGATTAAGAATGCGTTGCTTGGTAGCATCCGGCGTATCGCGCTGCACTTCCACCATGCCAGTGTTGCCACGTGCGAAGGTGCGCGTTTTTTTCACTTCCACAGTGACTGTTTTTGAACGGCCGCGCTGAAAATTCTGTTTTACTTTGCCAGATTCCACCGTTTTGGTGAGCGACAGCGTATTTGGCGCTGAAAGCTTCAACGCATCTTTTTTACCGCTATTCTCTGTGTCCGACATTTGGTTCTCTTGGGGTTCAGTCTTCGATAATTTTTGCATAGGGGAGCGGCTTATAACGGAGTTTTATCAAGAAATAAAGCAAAACGGCGTGCTTCTGACACAAAAAATGCACTTGTATTCCCGTTCAACACGGCAACATGCACCGCATTATCACGCCCCATCACCTGCGACAGCGCGTCACGGCTGAAAAAGCGTATGCTTGGCAGGCCTTCCGCGCGGCGTTTTAATTTATGCACACCATCATCGCTGGCATCTTCGGCATGCAAAAGTGCCGCCACCTTGCCTGCCATCAACGCTTCTTCAATTTTTTCAAAACCAGCAATGGCTTCACCCGCCTTACGGCACAACGATAAATGCTGTAACAGCCTTTCAAACATCAGTTTTTCAACCAGCGCTTCAAAATCATTTTGCACACTGACAGGGCGTTTTGCCGCTTTTGAAAACAGTCTACGCTCAATCGCTTCGCCCAGCAAGGTACGCGAAGCGCTAACATAAAGCCCCCTGCCCGGCAGCTTACCCGAAAAATCGGGCACAACCTCGCCATTCGGGCTAATGACAAAACGAATTAGCGTTTCTTTCGGTTGCACTTCGCGCGTTACAATGCACGAACGCTCTGGCTCGGCGGCTTTTGGCACGTGTTTATGAAGCCTCGCTGAACCATTTTTCGCGTGCGGCCATAATCAGGTTGCTTACCTCATCACGCGGCATGCCCGGCTTAGGAATGATATCGTAGAAGTCGTCGGTCGAAAGGCCAGCGAAATCATCCATCGATTTAATCCCTGCTTCAGCAAGTTGCAGAATTTGCTCCAGTGGCAATTCTTCGTACGCGATCAAATCTTCGGTAGCGCCGAGATCTTTAAGCTTTTTCTTGGTTTCGGCTTGCTTCTGCGTGACGTATTCGTTGGCGCGGCTGCGTAATTCTTCGCCTACCGATTCATCGAAGCCTTCAATTGATGCTAAGTCTTCGACAGGCACATAGGCCACTTCTTCGACCGAGCTGAAACCTTCGGTCACCAGCAAGTGCGCAATCACTTCTTCGACGTTCAGCGCTTCGATAAACAGTTGCGACAAACGGTTGAATTCTTGTGTACGACGCTCGGATTCGGCTTCTTCGGTGAGAATATCAATATTCCAGCCGGTAAGCTGTGCCGCAAGGCGCACGTTCTGGCCACGACGACCGATTGCGAGCGATAATTGATCATCGCCTACCACCACTTCAATACGGCCTGAATCTTCGTCGATCACCACTTTGGATACTTCGGCCGAAGAAAGCGCGTTCACCACGAAGGTTGCCGGATCATCGGCCCATTCCACGATATCAATTTTTTCGCCCTGCAGTTCCGATACCACGGCCTGCACACGGCTACCACGCACACCCACGCATGAAAGCACAGGGTTGACGCTCGGGTCGTGCGAAATAACGGCGATTTTTGCGCGTGAACCGGGGTCACGCGCCACGGCTTTAATTTCAATAATGCCATCATAAATTTCGGGCACTTCCTGCATAAATAACTTTGCAAGAAACTCGGGGCGTGTGCGCGAAAGGAACACTTGCGGGCCAGTTTTTTCGCGGCGTACATCGTAGATATATGCGCGAATACGATCATCTTTGCGGAAATTTTCACGCGGAATCAGGTTATCTTTGCGAATCACCGCTTCAGCGCGCCCAAAATCAACGGTGACGTTGCCATACTCCACACGCTTCACGATACCGTTTACAATTTCGCCCACGCGATCTTTAAATTCATCGAATTGGCGCTCGCGCTCGGCATCGCGCACTTTTTGTACAATCACCTGCTTCGCGGTTTGCGCAGCGATACGACCAAAATCAATTGGTGGTAATTCATCGCGAATCTGATCGCCAATGTTGAGAGCTGGGTTGCGACGCTTGGCTTCTGCCAGATCAATCTGCTGTACATCGTTTTCAACAAGCTCAACCACATCAATCACGCGAAACAGCGAGATTGCGCCGGTTTTACGATCAATGGTGGATTGAATGTTTTGTTCGATACCGTATTTTTTGCGCCCGGCAATCTGAATGGCATTTTCTAGTGCTTCGATCACCGTTTCACGGTCGATGTTCTTTTCGCGGGCCACTGCATCTGCAATTTGCAGCATTTCGGTGGAACCTTGTACATATTGATGTAACGCCATGTTTGTCTCCTGATAATTATACGGCTTGTTTGTATTTTTGTTGATGGGCTTTAATGAGTTCGTCGGTAAGCACCAGTTTGGCGGC
>JBILFK010000136.1:0-4533 GCA_044351685.1 Rickettsiales bacterium
GAAGGCGTGGCCCATGTGTTGCCTGTGCAGCTTGCCGTGGCCGAACCCGTAAACCCACCTGCCGTGCTAGCGGTGGATGCGCTGGTAGAACCACCATTAATCTGGCTGAAGGATGCTGAACACCCGCCACCCCATGTAAGGGAAGCTGCTGCGCAGGCGCGGTTCGCCGTGCAGGTGCCCGAAGCGCTGCCGCCGCTGATTCCGTTGCATACCCAAGTGTAGGTGTTGGTATTGGTTGTCACTGAACCTGCCGTGCCCGCTGAACACAGGCTTGTCGCAGGTGCCGATGTATAGGCCGCACCGTTGGCGGCACCACACGCACCATTCACCATGGCACTCGTACAGCTGCTGGAGGAGTTGCTCAAGGTGCCATTGGTGCAGCTAAAGGTGGCCGAACCCGTGTAACTTGGCGCCGTGTTAGTGGTGGTAGTGTTATTGCCATGCAGTGTATCGGCAGGTACGCCACTGCAGTTGGTGTTCCAGGTTTGCGAGCTATTGCTGATACAGTTCGCAAAACACGTTGCACCCGCATTCGCTACTAATACACCATTATTACAGGTAAAGGTTGCTGAACCTGTGGTGGCTGCAGAAGTGTTTGTAATGGCCGCCGTGGTCGTGCCATGCACAATCGCAGCAGGGCCGCCGGTGTTGAAGGTTCCCGAACAGCTACGCGTGCCCACACTCCAGGAAGCGGTGATACCATTCAAGCACGGAAGGTCGGTGGTTTGCGCCTGTGAGTCGGCGACATTCTGAATGATCTGATCGTCGTAATAGGTGTTGCCTTTTTCGAGCTGCTGATCGCTCAATACAAAGCTCGCATCACCATCGCAGTTGGCCTGATCGGTACCCGAAGCCGAGTTACACGCCGACGCACTCTGGCCAGATTTGGTGGTGTAGGCACCTTTACCATCCGGCCCGTGCGATACTACCACATATCCTGCCGCCGGATTGGAAACTTTACCGGTAACACCCAATTTGCCCACGCCAGAATCGGCAACCGTTGCAATTGGATAGAAGGTGATTGGATTGGTGAGTGCAACAGTGACCGCATAGGTAAGCTTGTTGCCCCATTTATCAGAAGCCGCACTATCAGGCAGGCCAAGCGTGCGTGTAGGTAGCGCGCCGATATTCACGGTATTTGAAGCCGCAAGCACGTTACCGCTGGCCGCCGACGTACATGTCGAAGTTGCCACGCCAAAATTTGGATCAGCAATGCTAGCACCGCGCGGTGCGGGGCATGGCAGCACATTGTTTTCGCGCTGATACGCGATAATCGCCTGCTCTACCTGCTCAAGATTGCTTTTCGCATCTTGTTTGGGTTCCCATACGGCTTTGTTTTCTTGTTGCGCCATGAAGGTGGTGGCCACCATCGATGCAGCAACCATTAGAATTGCGATGAGAACTAGACCAAACCCACCACGCTTCGATTGACGCATGCACAACTCCCTAATCAGGACAAATCCTAATCTATGTTTATAGCATCACAGATATTAATAAAACGCTAATACTATAAGATTCAACTTTAGGCCACTATCTGCATCCCGTGATGCCAAATTATCCCATGGCCTAATAGGCTTCGCAGGCACTTTGGCACATGGCGCCCGGCCCGGCATATGTCCATAACCCTGCACTGCAACTATATCGGAAGCACGAAGGGGTAGAGCTTTTGGTAGTATAGGTTCCACCTTCAGGGAAACAGCCGCTGCAGCTACCATCGATCTCGGTAATGTCGCAATCGTTACCGCATGCAGAAGGCGTAGAACAGAACGACCACCCCGGAGGCGGGGTCGACAAGTTTGGCCAATCGCGCGGGGCAACATCAGTCTCGGTGGAACCATCGGTATAATGATAGGTGCCACATGGATCGCCGCTTACTGCGCATCCAAAATCGCCTTTTTCATAACAATCCGGTGTGCACACCGGGTTGGCTTTGCTGCAGGTGCCCGAATCACTGCCGCCACCTGAACCCTGGCACACCCATGTGCGCGTTTGCCCGCACGCTGTCTGGCCATTATCGGAACCTGCCGTACCGGCACTGCATCCCAGCGCTACGCTATTATCACACACCCCATTCACCGGCGGCGTACATCCGGCGCAGCATACGGTGCCGTTACCAAAAATATCGTTACCAACACAGCCTGTTCCATAGTCCGAGCCGCTAATGAGGCATCCTGATCCTTGACCATTATCAGAGCATGGGTCACCCGGTGCGCATGCCGCATTCGCTTTGCTGCAGCTTGTATCGTTGCTACCACCCCCCGAACCATTGCAATGCCAGGTGCGTGTGCTGCCGCAGGCGGTGTCGCCGTTATCATTTGCCATGGTTCCCGTCGTGCATCCGAGCGCTACGCTGTTATTGCACAACCCGTTCACAGGCCCGCCCGAAGGTGCGCAACTTGCGCCCGATTGCGTAAACACGCCATTAGCACACGCCACCGTTACACTACCTGTATACCCCCCAGCGGTGTTGGTAAGGCCGCTGCTGCTGCCATCATTGATCGTCGATGTCGTCGTGTAACTGCAGCCTGCCCCCCAGCTTACCGCTTGTGGTTCGCAATGCTTTACGCAGCTTTGCGCATCGAAGGCCAGTGCACCGTTATTGCAGCGAAGCGTGGCGGTTCCGGTAAATGCAGGTGTATTGGTATTGCTCACGGGTTGCGTGGCGTTGTGTAAGAAATCGGTGTAGGTGTTGTTGATACAATTTTCGCTGAGCGGTGTATTCTGCCATTGTGCGCTGCCAATCACACTACGCTGGCATGGCGTGTTCAACCCTTGGGCTTGGATATCTACTCTTTCTGCAACCACCTGATCATCAAAATAGCTACTGCCACGATCCGAGTTGATGTCCTGCACTACAAAACTTGCATCATCGTCGCAATTTTCCTGTGCAGTGCCTGCCGACGCATCGCAGGCTTTGCCTTGTATGCCGCTTTTTGCGCTATATGCGCCAATGCCATCCTGCCCATGCGAAAACACCACAAATGCGGCGTTCGCAAGCGTGGTGTTGCCCGACACTGAAAGTGCGCCGCTACCCGTGGTAAACGCATACGGATCGGCGAGCGCGATGGTCATGCCGTAAGTAAGGCGATTGCCCCATTTATCGTTTGCGGCCTCATCGGGTAAGCCAAGTGTGCGCGTGGGTACGGCACCAATATGGATGGTCCCGTTCATCACGTTGCCTGCCACCACATTGGTGCATGGAGAAATGGATTTACCATAGTTCGCATCGCTCGGCAGTAATCCGCGTGGCGCTGCACATGGCAAGCTGTGGTTATCGCGCTGATACTGGATCATTGCTTCGCGTACCCGCGCCAGATTCCCGGAAGCTTGCGTTTTAGGTTGCCACACCGCCTGATTTTCTGCGCGCATCATCACCGTACCGGCAATCATGCCGAGCGCTACCAGAATAATCGCCATCAGCGCTAAGCCAAACCCTTGCTGTTTGCGGTGGCTAATGTCGTGATGATAGGGCATGCGCATCTCCCGATATTTGTAGCAGAATACTGCCTGCAGTGCCAGAATGCAAGAAATGGTGGGGGCAGAGGGATTTGAACCCCCGACCAAGGCGTTATGAGCGCCCTGCTCTAACCGCTGAGCTATGCCCCCTTCTACTATTCACTTCACCGTTCGCAGAGCCGCCTCAAGAACGGTGCTTCATGTTTCTTACACGCAAAAGTACACCGAGCACAAGCGAGGGACTTTTGCGTGCGGAAATCAGCGCCCTGCTCTAACCGCTGAGCTATGCCCCCTTCAACTATTCACTTCACCGTTTGCAGCCCAATCATGTGTAACACGCATTTACCTAGTAACCAGCCGCACAAAAAAAACCAAGCCCGAAGTTGCCTTCGGGCCTGGCCTTACAAAACTCCATCGTGAAGCGCTAGTCGAACGCGCCGGATTTATCGACCGGATCCAGCGAGAAGCGACAATAGCTGAAGCCTTCGTTCCACGCCGTCTGGTAAAGCTGACTGTTATAAAATTCCGGGCGTTTTTTAAACCCGAACGCTAATTTGTAAATCGCCGGTTGCTGCGCGGCAACGCCGGTATCGCAGCCATCTTCCCAGCCTAATTTATACTCGGGCGGGCCTTGTGGTTCGATCGCGTAAAGCGATAACGGACGACACCCCGAAAGGGCAATCACAGCAGCCACAGCAGCAAGCCAAAAACGTGTACGCATAAAAGAGTCTCCTATGCGATTATTCTAGCGCTTTGTGCCTTTGGGTGTGTGAAGATTTGATGAAGAACCCACGGGTTCAGCCTTAGCTTTACTGCCCTTAGGCTTAGCTAAATCGGCTGAAAACTGGATAAAATGATAGCTCGCGCATACGGTTTGTGCATCGTCGCATTTCGGGAACCAACGCTTGGCGCGCACGTCGCTGATGGCCAAACCAATGGCACGCTTTTGCTTTTCGCTGCGCTGCTTCCACACCCCATGCACCGCCAGCTCATGCACGCCGGGGGCAGCATCGGTAATCAGCTCGAAGCCAGAAATCATCGGGTCACTGGCATCATCGGCGGGAAGAATCGCCACAC
>JBILFK010000137.1:0-4492 GCA_044351685.1 Rickettsiales bacterium
TGTGTGCCTTCAGGCACATTCACCTTCACTCGGCCGCCATCAATGGTGGGCACTTCTACATGCCCGCCAAGCGCAGCCGTGCTAAGTTTCAAGGGAACGCTGCAATAAATATTGGCACCATCGCGGCGGAAAATTTTGTGCGGTTTGATCGAAAGGAAAATATACAAATCACCATTCGGCCCACCACGGAATCCGGCCTCGCCCTCACCGCTTAAGCGAATGCGCGTGCCTTCTTCAACACCTGCCGGAATCGTTACCGATAAGGTTTTTTCTTTGCGCACACGGCCTGAACCCGCACAGGTTTTACACGGCGATTTTATCACCTTGCCCGCCCCTTGGCAGCTATGGCAGGTGCGCTCGACCGTGAAAAACCCCTGCTGGCTACGAATCACCCCGCGCCCACCGCAGGTGGTGCAGGTTTCAGGTTGTGTGCCTTTTTCAGCGCCCGAACCATTGCAATCGCCGCAACTATCTGACGTGGTAATGGTAATGGGTTGGGTTTTACCGCGATACGCATCATCGAGAGCAATTTCCATATTGTAGCGCAAATCATTGCCGCGCGCGCCACCTGGCGCACCACCGGCACTACGCCCCTGCTGGCGGCCACCGCCACCATTCGTGAACTGGCCAAACAGATCTTCAAAAATATCGGAAAAACTACCCGAAAAATCGAAGCCGCCGGCTTGCCCGCCACCGCCCATGCCACCTTGAAACGCCGCATGGCCAAACTGATCGTAAGCGGCACGCTTCTGCGAATCCTTCAAGACATCATAGGCTTCGTTGATTTCTTTGAACTTTTTTTCCGCAGCGGCATCGCCCGGGTTTTTATCCGGGTGATATTGCATGGCAAGCTTACGGTACGCCTTTTTCAGCTCGTCTTCAGAGGCGTTTTTGGCAACACCCAGTATGGAATAAAAATCAGACATGGTGTCCCCAGTCATGCGTCATCAGTCACCAGAACGCCAGAAAAAAACGCTGGCGACCGGCGACTGCCAACTGGCGACTACTATTTTTTATTGTCGCTAATATCTTCGAAATCAGCATCCAGAATTTCCGATTGCGGCGCATCGCTGCTTGCGGCAGCGCTTTGCGGTGCGCTTTCAGGGCTTGGCGCGCCCGATGATTGCTGGGCTTTGTAAATTTCTTCGCCCATTTTCATCATCGATTGTGCAAGCTGCGTAGATGCGGCTTCGACACGCGATTTATCATCCGATTCCAGTGCTTCGCGCACGGCTTTTACATCGGCTTCCACGCGTTCTTTATCTTCAGCGCGAATAATCGCTTCATGCTCTTTCAGATTTTTTTCCGCTTCATGCGCCATGCTTTCGGCCTTGTTTTTGGCTTCAATTAATTCACGGCGTTTTTTATCTTCGGCAGCATTCGCCTCGGCATCTTGCACCATGCGTTTAATATCATCGTCGGTAAGGCCACCCGATGCCTGAATGCGAATTTGCTGCTCTTTGTTGGTGGCTTTATCTTTGGCGCTCACATTCACAATGCCGTTGGCATCAATATCGAACGTCACTTCAATTTGCGGCATGCCGCGCGGTGCGGGCGGAATGCCCATCAAATCGAATTGGCCGAGCAGTTTGTTGTCGGCAGCCATTTCGCGTTCACCCTGGAACACACGAATGGTTACTGCGCCCTGATTATCATCGGCAGTCGAGAAGGTTTGCGATTTCTTGGTAGGAATGGTGGTGTTGCGATCGATCAGGCGCGTAAACACACCGCCCAACGTTTCGATACCGAGCGAAAGCGGCGTCACATCAAGCAACAACACATCTTTCACTTCGCCTTTCAGCACCCCACCCTGAATGGCCGCGCCCATGGCCACCACCTCATCGGGGTTCACGCCGCGATGCGGATCTTTGCCGAAAATCTCTTTCACAATTTCGATCACTTTTGGCATGCGGGTCATACCGCCTACCAGAATCACCTCGTCGATTTCGCCCGCACTGAGGCCCGCATCTTTGAGCGCGTTTTTGCATGGCGCAATGGTGCGCTCGATCAAATCAGCCGCCAGCGATTCCAGCTTCGCACGCGTTAATTTCACGTTCAAATGCTTTGGGCCGTTTTGGTCGGCGGTGATGAACGGCAGGTTAATATCGGTTTGTTGCGTGCTTGAAAGCTCGATCTTTGCTTTCTCGGCAGCTTCTTTCAGGCGTTGCAGCGCCAGTTTATCTTTGCGCAGATCAATGCCATCGGATTTTTTGAATTCATCGGCCAGATAATCCAGCACGCGCATGTCAAAATCTTCACCACCAAGGAACGTATCGCCGCCCGTGGATTTCACTTCAAATACACCGTCGCCAATTTCAAGCACCGAAACGTCGAACGTACCGCCACCCAAATCATATACGGCAATGGTTTTGCCATCTTTTTTCTCGAAGCCGTAAGCCAGCGCCGCTGCCGTTGGCTCGTTGATAATACGCAGCACATTAAGGCCGGCAATTTTGCCTGCATCTTTAGTTGCCTGACGCTGCGCATCGTTAAAATACGCAGGCACGGTAATCACCGCATCGGTGACTTTTTCGCCGAGATAGCTTTCCGCAGTCTCTTTCATTTTCTGCAAAATAAAGGCCGAAATCTGCGAGGGCGAAAATTTCTCGCCGCGCGATTCTACCCATGCATCGTTATTTTGCGACTTCACAATTTTGTAGGGAACCAGCTTAATATCTTTCTGCGTGGTTTCATCATCGAAGGTGCGGCCAATCAGGCGCTTAATCGCAAACAAGGTATTTTCCGGGTTCGTGACAGCCTGACGCTTGGCAGGGTGCCCCACTAAACGCTCGCCGTCGCTGGTAAACCCAACAATCGAGGGGGTGGTGCGCGCACCTTCGGCGTTTTCAATTACCTTGGGCGCGCTGCCTTCCATAATCGCTACGCAGCTGTTGGTGGTGCCTAAATCGATGCCAATGACCTTTGCCATATCGTTATCCTTTTCTTTATTTTGTATTGTTTATCCGTTGGTTACACGATTGCTTCTGTGCATTAATTTCGTGTCATGCAGGGCTATATAGAGTGCAAACCATGAATTGCAATATGCGACTGAAAGAAGTTGTGTTTTTTACTTGTGCACCCCCATGAAATATTAGAGAAATCGGGCATGGAAGATGTGGAAGACCTTGCCGAAGATCTGTTAACCCGCTTTCTGGTAGAACACTATGGCTGCCACACAATCATATTGTATGGCTCGCGCGCGCGGGGCACCGCACGCCCCAACAGTGACTGGGATGTAGTCGCCCTCAATGATGGGTCAACCCAAGCTTACTGCCATCAGCATGTCGAAGGTGTGGGCGAGGTGAATGCCTATATTTACCCCGAAGCCATGGTCGAGTTCGATGGGTCGATGCCCTCGGCGCTTTATCTTCCCGGCGATGTATTTGCCAACCGCCTTCAGCATGGGCTGGTGCTTACCGAAAAAGATGCGCTGGGCGAAAAAATTATTACGCGGGCGCAAAGCTTCATGCGCGCAGGCCCCGGCCTCCCCAGCGAAGAGCGCATGGTGCATCTAACGCATTATTTTTACAAACTCAGGCTTTCACCTTACCTTGATAATAACATACCGCTGAAGCCAGAATTGCCAGAGGCCGTGCGCGATTATATGCGCCATGAAGCACTTCTAAATGCGGTGTTTCATTATTTCCGGTTGCGCGGCGCATGGCAGCCCGCACCCAAAAATGCCCACCGCTATTTTTTGGAACATGATACAGCCATGCTCGAAGCGCTTGCCCGCGCCGAGCAACACAACGCAGATGCACCGGAATTCCATGCGCTTTTTGCGCATGTTCTGGCAGATGCCGCGCGCGAAACTAATTCTGTGCTCCGGCACACAGATCCGCCTAGTCACTCAGGCAGCATCACCCCGGAACAGACCATCGTTGATTTTCTGACAACGCAGTATGATTGCCATACCGTGTTGCTCTATGGTTCACGCGCTGAAAACAGGCACACACCAGAAAGCGATTGGGATATTGTTGCCCTCACGCGCGGCAAACAACGCCGATGGTGCAACACGATTTTGCAGGGCGTGGGTGAGGTGAATGCGCTGATCTTTCCGGATTCCGCCGCCACATCAGCAAAAATGGCAGAGATACTTGATCTGCAAAGCTTTTGTTTTCCCCTGCGTTTCGCACGCATTCTGCGCGAAACAAGCGAGCAGTTCGGCACCATGATCATCGAACGCGCAAAAGAAATTTATGCATCACCACCCGCACCACTGGCGCCGGGGTTTCGCGATACCATTCGGCATTACTACACCGACCTAACGCTCGCGCTGCTGCGAAACCCTGAAATTCCCGATATGGTGAAACATTACCAGTATCATGAGTGTATACTCAAATCGCTGCACCATTATTTTACACTGCGGGCATTGCTAGGCTGGCCAATGTACCCACGAACAATGCCGCAAAATTGCTAAGCGATAAAGGCGATTTAGGCACGCGGGCACTGTATATGCGTTCGGGCTTGCCCGAAAGCATGTACGAGGCGA
>JBILFK010000002.1:0-33040 GCA_044351685.1 Rickettsiales bacterium
AGGTACTTGTCGCGGGACTGGTCAGTGTTTAGTCGCATCGTCGCCATGATTTTATCACCCTTACATATAACATTTCTTTTTACATTTGGCTGCTTGATTCCGTGTCATCTTCGGGGGGGCAAAACGCTGTGCTCGAATTCATCGATGTCGCAGCTACCGCTCTTGGAAAACACGAAACAAACACCCCTGGAACACCCCCCGGAAGAGGTATGATTGCGGGAGGAACGTCTCGCATGGCCGATACTACATATAGTGGTCGCCCTGTCTAGCAAGAATCTTTCGGTTACCCACCACAAAATTTCTTGCAACATAAATTATAATTATATTTCAATAGCATGAACCAAAATCTTGATGTGAAGATACCACGGTCAAGAAAATAATTCATAGAAAATGGCACCACAATATATAGTGGTATATGCGCCACAGCGTGATGTCACACCGGCGGAAGCTATTGAGGTTTCAGGTATCACGCATGCAGCGGCTGCCTTGAAACGCGGATGCCCGGAACCTGACCCCTGAACCCTGCGGCGTCAATCGGGAAATAGCTGTTAAGAAACCCACCGCATAGCGGCATTGTTTTTGAATGGCTTAGGATGCCTTATCCCGGTTTCCACACACTATCCCCGTGGTTGTAAACAGGGGGTGCCCAGCAGCATGTCGGCGATGGCTTCGGCGCCGTAGGGCGCGCTAAGCAAACCACGGCTGCCATGCGCGGTGTTGGTATATAGGTTCGGGTAGGCCGCACCCAGCGGCCCCACGAGAGGCCTGCGGTTTGGCGTGGTCACGCGGTGTGCCATGCGGCCGGTGGGCGCATCACTATCGCCGTTCTTCAGCCAACCGGGAAGATACTGTGCAAGCTCGGCAAGATTTTTTTCTGTATGCGCCGGGCGCAGCGTAAGCGAAAGATCATCATGGTCATAGGTGGCGCCAATTAGATAATGGTCAACAAGCGGCACCACGTAGCCCTTATGGCAAAAAATACTGCGTAAGGGTTGCGCCACTGCTGTGTGCGGTAACAGATTCAACTGCCCAGCGCTGCGGTTTAATGTCACGGGCGCTTCTGGCACTAGCGTGGTTAGCGCAACCCCGCATGCCAGCACCACATGCGATGCTTCATATGTTTGATTGGGTGTCTGTGCTTGCCACACCTCGCCCACCCGCTTTAATGCGGTGACGGGTGTGTGGGTATGCGTGGTAATGCGCGGGTGCTGCAGCAAGGCGCGGCATAATTCTGCTGCTGCTACCCATGTGCCATGCGGAAACCACGCACCCCCATCGCGCAGCTGCAGGCCGGTTTTTGCTTCTGCTTCACCGCGTTCTAACCAGTGCGCTACACTATTATCCAAGCCTAGCTGCGTATTGATCGCGGTAAGCCGTGCGCGTTCATCGGCATCTTTGGGGTATTTCAGCATACCGGGCGATGCAAAGCGAAAATCCCAATCCTTCCAGCGCGTCAAATTGCGAAGCATGGCCGCATAGGCGAGGAACGATTCCTGAATCGCCGCATTCCACTGCTTGCCAAGCTGCGGGTATAGCACCCCCGCGGGGTTGCCCGAGGCACCGCTGGCAATCTCGCCCGCATCAAGCAACGTTACGTTGCAGCCACGCGACGCCAGCGCATATGCGGTGCTGCACCCGGCAATGCCGCCACCAATAATAAGAGTGGTGGGGTGTGAGGGCGCAATCACAGAACGTACGCCAGTGCCGCTTAGGCACCCGCGAAGCATGGCGCGCTTGCGGCCAAACCCGGGGATTTTCTCGACTGCAAAGCCTCGCGCTTCTAGCTTTCGCCGCACATCGCCTGCAGCGGTGAAGGTTGCGAAGCTGGCATGTGGTGCACTTAAACGCGCCACTTCATCCATTAGCGCATCGCTCCACATATCGGGGTTTTTGGCGGGGGCGAACCCATCGAGAAACCAGGCATCAACCTGCGCCTGCATTTGCTGAAATAGTTCGGTGGCTTCACCAAGCCCCAACCATAATGTTACCCGCCCAAAAATCATGCGGTGCCAGCCAGCAATACGCAGCGGATACTGCGCGAGTAGTTGCGCGGTGTATGGCGCGAGTTCGCTAAAATGCGCAAGTGCTGCAGCCAGCTGTTCGGGCGTGAGTGGAAATTTTTCGACACTCAGAAAATATAATTCCCCAGGCGCATGGCTCGCTTCAAATGCCTGCCATGTGGTCAGGAAATTCAGGCCGGTGCCAAAGCCGGTTTCACCAATTTCAAAGCGCTCGGTATGTTGCCAGCGCGCCGGCAGGTGATTGTTCGCAAGAAACACAAACTCTGTTTCCTGCATGCCGCCTTCGGCAGAAAAATAGACATCATCTGCGCTGAGCGAGCGCAGTGTTGCGCCATCCGAAGCAAGATGCGGAATCGGTAATGCCGGAGCTGTCATGCGCCGACTATACGGAAAATGCGATTGTGTTGTACAAAGAAAAGAGTAGCGATGGCGAAACACTAACCGCGAGGTATCTATGCAGCACCATTCTCTTGAAGGTAAAATTGCTATTGTCACTGGCGGCTCACGCGGCATTGGTGCCGCTACCGTGCGCGCACTGGCAGCAGAAGGCGCCACCGTGATTTTCACCTATAGCAAATCGACTGAAACCGCGCAGGCACTGGTCAAAGAAATTACTGCCGCAGGCGGCAAAGCAATCGCCCGCGCACTCGATGCCACTGCACCCGAAGCGATGCCAGCATTCGCCGATAATGTGGCGAAAGAATATGGCCGCATTGATATTCTGGTGAATAATGCAGGTATCTTTGTGGTCGGCGATATTGGCAATATTGCGCTTGCCGAGTTTCGCCGCGTCATGGATGTAAACGTAACCAGCGTGTTCACGCTAACCAATGCCGCCATCCACCACATGCCAGAGGGCGGGCGCATTATCAATATCAGCAGCAGTTTGGGAGAACGTGCCTCGGGCGGCTTCATGAGCACGTATGTGGCCTCCAAATTCGCGGTGCTTGGCCTGACACGCGGCTGGGCCAAAGATTTAGGCGCTCGCAGCATCACTGTGAATGCGGTGCTGCCTGGCCCAGTCGATACCGAAATGAACCCCGCCGATTCGCAAAGTTCCGATTGGCAAAAAAGCAATACCGCGCTTGGGCGCTACGGAAAACCCGAGGAAATTGCTAGCGTAGTGGCCTTTTTGGCCAGCCCTGCCGCCAGCAACGTGACAGGCGCCACGGTGAACGCCGATGGTGGTTTTAACGCTTAATTAGTTGACCTTTACAAAAAAAGGCCTAAGCAGCGCGCATGAACTTGCAGGCTATCAAACAGTTTTGTTTTGGCGCGCCGCTGGATCCGTTCCGCTCGGATACCCGCAAGCATATGGCGCTGATTACCTTTTTTGCCTGGGTCGGCATTGGTGCAGATGGCCTTTCTTCCGCCAACTACGGCCCCGAAGAAGCGTTCCTTGCGCTTGGCGCACACACCCACATGGCGATCTTTCTGGCGATTGCCACGGCCTTCACCGTATTCCTGATTGCGGCAGCCTATACGCAGGTGATTGAACTATTTCCGCATGGCGGCGGTGGCTATCGTGTCGCCTCGACCATGATTGGCCCCAAAACCGGGCTGGTAGCGGGTTCAGCGTTGCTGATCGATTATGTGCTCACCATTGCCATCTCGATTGCCAGCGGTGTTGATGCGTTGTTCAGTATGCTGCCACTGGAATGGCAACCCTACAAAATGCCAATTGCCTGCTGCGTGGTGCTTATGCTCACCACCATCAATCTGCGCGGTATGAAAGAATCGATTAAAGTGCTGCTGCCGATTTTTATGGGGTTCATTCTTACCCATACCGTGCTGATCGTGTATGCGATTGCCGCCCACGCGCCCGATATTGATACGGTCATGCCAAGCGCCGTGCATGAAACCACCCTTATGGCCGATCAGGTGGGATGGATTGCAGTGGCGGCACTGTTCTTCAAAGCCTTCTCGCTGGGTGGTGGTACCTATACGGGGCTCGAAGCCGTTTCTAATTCGGTGCAAAATTTGGCCGAACCGCGCGTGCGCACCGGCAAGGCCACCATGTGGGCGATAGCCTTTTCGTTGGCATTTATGGCCGCTGGTATCATTCTCATGTATCTGCTGTGGGATGTGCAAAAAGTCGAAGGGCAAACCCTAAACGCCACCGCCTTTAAAGCGGTCACTGCGCAGTGGGAATTGTTCGGTATCAATCTTTCGAACGAAATGGTTTCAGTTGCGCTGATTTTCGCGATGGGCTTACTGTTCGTTGCCGGCAATACCGGCTTTATTGCTGGCCCCGCAGTGCTTGCCAGCATGGCGGTCGATCGCTGGATGCCGCATATGTTCTCGTCGCTTTCCAACCGGCTTGTCACCAAAAACGGTGTGCTGCTGATGGGGCTTGCGGCCATTGGTGCGCTGCTGCTTACCGGCGGTGTGGTGCATGTGTTGGTGATTCTGTATTCGATCAATGTGTTCCTTACCTTCACCTTGTCGCTACTGGGTGTCACGCGTTACCGTTTGCGCCATATGCGCAAGCCGGGAAGCTGGTATAAGCTGGCAATTTCGTTCAGTGCATTTGTGCTGTGCGGTTCCATTCTGATGGTGACATTATTTGAAAAATTCAACGATGGTGCATGGAAAACCGTGCTGGTGACGGGCATGGTGATTGCCATTGGTCTGGCCATTAAACGCCACTACAATAACGTGCATAAAAAATTACAAGAGGTGGAAGAAGATTTGGGCGCCGCCATGTTCAGCGCGCCTGCGAAGGCTGCCACACTTGAAAAACCGAAGATGGACCCGAAAGACCAAACCGCCGTGTTTTTGGTGGGCGATTCGGCGGCCAGCGGCATGCATACGTTTTTATGGGTGCAACGCTTGTTTCCGGGCGTGTTCAAAAACTTTGTATTCGCAAGCGTCGGCGAGATTGATACCGAAGAATTTTCCGATCAGGCGCTGTGGCATAAATTGCGCCGCGATACCAAACAGATGCTGAAAAATTATGTCGATTTCTGCACCGCGCGCGGCCTGCCTGCCACCTATTACCACAGCTATGGCACCGATGTGATTGCCAGCATCTCGCAGCAAACGGATCGTATTTCACAAGATTTCCCGCGCTGCGTATTTTTTGCGACCAAACTGATTTTCGAAAACGAAGCCTTCTACCATCAATGGCTGCATAACCAGACCGCGTATATGCTGCAGAAAAAACTGCATGCCAAAGGCCAGAACCTGATTATCATGCCGATGAAGCTTTAATACTTCAAAGTCCTTCCTCCGTCATGCGACGGGTTTGAATATTTTGCTTCGGCCGAGCACCTTCTGTGCTGGCCTTCGCGCCGCTTCGCAGGCTCATGGCTGACTCGATTCTACTGAATCTCGAATAACATAAAAATGTCGAATTGCGAAGAGCCGACTCAAGCGATTCGACGGCATGGCTTGTACTTCAAAGTACAGTGAGGCGAAGCCGAAGGACTTTGAAGTAAGGGTTACTTCATGATTCTGTTGGCAGGGAAGGTGACCTTCACGGTGGTGCCTAAGCCCACCTGGCTGGTGAGCTGTAATTTACCGCCATGGAGTTCCGCGAACATTTTGCACAGTGGCAAGCCAAGCCCGGTGCCTTCATGGCTTTGGCTACGGTGCACCTGACCAAATACCGCCAGCGCCTTGGGAATATCTTCTTCGGCAATACCAATACCCGTATCGGTCACCACCAGCACCATTTGCCCATGCGAATCCATGCGCACGCTTACGCTTACGGTGCCGTGGGCAGGGGTAAATTTAATGGCGTTGGTAAGCAGGTTCAGCAGAATCTGCCGCACTTTGCGCTTATCGGCGCGCAGAATGGGTAGCGTGTCGATGATTTCTTTATGCATCGTGATATGCTTGGATTTGGCCTTATCGACCACAATACGCACGCATTCTTCGATGCTGCGCGCCATATCGACTTCGTCGTCGTTCAGCTCGAGCTTGCCTGCCTCGCCCTTCGAGAATTCCAGAATATCGCTGATCAGCTGCAACAAATGCGTGCCGCATAAATTGATATCCTGAATGCGCTCCATCTGTTTTTCGTTCACCTGCCCGAAATAGCCAGCATTCAGCATTTCCGAAAAGCCGATGATCGCATTTAGCGGTGTGCGCAGTTCGTGGCTCATATTAGCCAAAAATTCTGATTTCGCCTGCGAGGCCAAAATCGCTGCCGATTCTGATTCTTCCACGCGCATAATCTGCTTGGCCATGGTGAGCGCGAAGAATGATAATACCGAACCAAAAATCGTGAAGATGGCTAGAAAGCTGATGTCTTTAATACGCCCATCGCGCCAGCCCTGCAGAAAATCATCTTCATCGACAATCACCGAGGTAATGATCGGCATGTTTTTTAGCTGCGTGTAGGAATAGATTTTTATTTCTTCGTGAAAGCGCTGCGTATCGGTTACAACGTGCGATTTCTTGCCGTGGGTGGCGGCATGGTCGGCCACAAAATCAAGCACCGCATCGTAATCTTTCATCAGTGATTGTGCGGCGTTCGGGCCACTAAACAGCACTGTGCCATCCTCGAGCATCAGCGCCATAAAACGGTCGGCGCCGAAATCTACCGAGGCAAAAAAGTCGGCAAAATATTTTGGGTCAATTGCTGCTAAAATCATGCCGCCAAAGCTACCATCCAGCTTATTGATGCGTCGGCTCATCACAATCAGCTGTGGGTGTTCGTGATTGCTCGAGCTTTGCTGGCCGATAAAATAGCTGCGCCCGGAATCATCTTGCAGCGATTTGAACGAGGGGTCGTTGCGCAGCGAATTATTATAATTAAACCACGTATCGTAGCCGGGTTTATTGGCAGCAATTTCAACCGTGCCATCATCACCGACCATCATGAGTGCGGCAATTTGTGGGCTTTCTTCTACCCACATGCGCAGGTTGTTTTCAATATCGCGCGGCAGGTTGCCGCCAAATAGCTGGTTGAAATATTGCCGTTCCACGGCGCGGCGCAGGGTAATATCGACTGCCAGAAAGGTTAGCTCTACCTGATCCGAGAGAATTTTGGTAAGGCGCGTGGCATTCTGTTTGCCCTCATCGATCGAGGTTTGATAGGCGCGCGAGGCCTGATACGCCACAAACACGCAGAACAGCAGCATGATCAACGCCGAAAACGCAATCAGCGTTTTTGCACGCGGCGTGCGCATGCGCCCCTGTTCGCGGGTGGTATCGGTGCCATTGGCAAGCGCACCGCTTTGTGCAAGTCGCGTAATCATGTTGTCCTTTTTTCTGAGCGTAAGATAAATCTTCGCCAGGTCACGTCTTTTTTTCTCTTCGTCAGTGTCGGTGTTTTAAGTTAAAGAAACGCTAATAAGCCATTAATAAATAGTGAATTTGGACTTTTTATGAAAAATGCCTCACTGCCTAGTTTTTTCTATGAATCATAGGCGCTTAGGGTAAAACAAACGCGTGGTTACCCGCATTCATAGTGTCGCTTTTTCCGGAATCGAGGCAACGCCTGTCGAGGTACAGGTGCATGTGGGCGGTGGTTTACCCGCATTCACGATTGTGGGCTTGCCCGATAAAACTGTCGCCGAATCGCGCGAGCGCGTGCGCGCGGCGCTGCAATCGATGGGCATTGCGCTGCCCCCCAAAAAACTACTGATCAACCTTGCCCCCGCCGATGTGCAAAAAGAAGGCAGCCATTTCGATGTGCCGATTGCGCTCGGCTTACTGGCGGCGCTGGGCTATTTCCCCGCCGATGCCGCGGCCGAATATGTGGCCCTCGGCGAGTTAGCGCTCGATGGCCAGATGCTGCCCGTGTCGGGTGTGCTACCTGCGGCAATGGCGGCGATTGCTCAGGGGCGCGGTATTATTTGCCCGCAGAGCAATGGCGCTGAGGCGGTGTGGGCAGGCGATGTTTCGGTGTTAGCCGCACCTTCGTTGCTGGCGCTGATGAACCATGTGAAGGGCCTGCAGATACTGGCACGACCAGAACTTACCGCCATGCAATCGCCTGCGCCACGCTATAATTTTTCGGAAGTGCGTGGGCAGGAATTTGCCAAGCGGGCGCTTGAGGTGGCCGCTGCTGGCGGCCATAATGTGCTGATGATGGGGCCGCCCGGCGCTGGCAAGTCGATGCTGGCGCAGTGCATGGCGGGTATATTGCCGCCACTTACGGCCGAAGAAATGCTTGAGGTGAACCTGATTGGTTCAGTTGCAGGCAATGTGATGAAGGAAGGGTTCCAAAACACCCGCCCCTACCGCGACCCGCACCATTCGGCTAGCCCCGCCTCGATGGTGGGTGGTGGCAGGCGCGCGTTGCCGGGTGAAATTTCATTGGCGCATCTAGGGGTGTTATTCCTTGATGAACTGCCCGAATATCCCCGCGCCGTGTTAGAATCGCTGCGCCAACCTCTCGAGGCAGGCGAGGTAAGCATTGCGCGTGCCGAAGCGCATGTGCGCTATCCGGCGCGGTTTCAGCTGATTGCGGCAATGAACCCATGCCGCTGCGGCTATCTGGGCGATGCCGCGCGTGCCTGCAGCAAAGCCCCGAAATGCGGCGAGGAATATCAATCCAAACTGTCAGGCCCGCTGCTTGATCGTATCGATATGCATTTGGAAATTCCCGCCGTGGAAACACTCGCTATGTTTGCACCCGCCGCCGCCGAACCAAGCGCCGCAATTGCCGCGCGCGTGGCGCAGGCGCGCGCCGTGCAGCAAAAACGCTTCGCGCAGTTGAACATTATCGCGCGCACCAACAGTGAAATTAGCGGCGACGCCTTGCAGGCCGCCACACCCATGGAAGCCGCTGCCAAAACCCTACTCGAGGAAGCCACGCGCAACTGGCATCTATCGATGCGCGGGGTGACGCGTATTTTGCGTGTGGCGCGCAGCATTGCCGATCTGGCGCAAAGCGACACCTTATTGCGCCCGCATCTGGCAGAAGCACTTTCTTACCGCGCGCCGCGCGCATAATATTGCAGGCGAGAGATGCATCTTGCTTTTAGCGCGCACGGCATTAAATTAACAGGGCAGTGTTATCGCTGCCTATGGTTATCACACATACGAAGGAGATGTTTTATGTTGCATCGTCTACTTGCTACGGCCACTGCTGTTGCGTTTGTTACTGCAGCTAGCGCTGCGTTCGCTGCCGATAAAAAGGCCGAAACCCCAAAAGTGCAGCCTAAGCAAGGCGCACAGGTGATCCAAACCAATCCGGATGGCACCACCAAAAAAATCCCGCTCGATAAAAAATAGCCCGCTATTTTTCTGGGAAGTGAACGCCCCGCCTATCGCGCACGCGATTGCGGGGTTTTCTTTGCCAGAAATTCGCATTTCCTATTATTGACAAATTTTGTTGGTTATATTATATTTCACTTACGAACCGGGCCCCTCTGGCGCTTCATGGTGAAACGCGATGTCGGATCGTATCGGGAAATGCCCGGTGCAGATCTGATGCTATTTCAAAATTTGCGATGGGTGTTTTCCTCAACTTTTTAAGGAGGAAACTATGTCGTTACGTACAGTGAAATATCTTAAATCGCTACTTATCAAATCTGCGGTGGTGCAGATGGAAATTGAGCACGAACAAAAAAAGAAATTCCCGAACTGGCTACGCATAATCATGCTGAAAAAGCAGCGCCTGCTTATTAAAGATAAACTGGTGCAACTGCGCAGATCTTACCGCGAAAACAAGGCAAAACGAAAACGCGAGGCAACGCTCAAGCGTGTGCATTTCTGCATGAATTAACGGGTAACACAGGCAAGCAGCGGTGAGGGTTATATCGCGTAATTCTCGCCGTATTCTTCCTGCGTGGCGGCCAGCGCTGCCAGCGCCGCCACTAACCCAAACGCACCAAAACTGCATTCCGGCATGGCCACCGCGCCTGTGTGTGCTGCGGCTTCGGTTTCGTCGCACATCGGGGCAAAATACATGCCGCTGGCATTGAGATTGCCTTCGCTATCGCGCTCGCGGTTCACGCGGTAAGCCCCGCCAACCGCAACGCCGCGCACCAGATACAGCATCGGTTCGGCAGCAAATCCATCGACAGTGCACGCAGTGGGCACACCTTCCTGAATAATCACTTCGGTGCTTTGCACGCCTTCCTTGATGGTGCTCATTTTGTTGCGGCCTTTTTTGTTGATTTCCATCACCTCGTCGCCCGAATGCGCGGTCATGATACCCATGCCGTAAGTTCCCGCATCGGATTTAATAAACACATACGGGTTCTGGGTAATGCCATAACGCGTATAATGCGCGCGCACCCGCGCCAGCACGCGTTCCACGCCGAGTGCCACACATTCAAGCCCTTGCCGGTCAGCAAAGTTTACGTGCCCGCAGCGGTGCGTTTCAGTGGTGAGCAACCACGGGTCGATGTCAAACGTGAGTGCGAATTCGGTAGCGATTTTATCGTACGCATCAAAATGAATTGATTTGCGCCGACGATGCCAGCCCAGCCCCGGGCGCGGTGCAATCGGCTGCGTGATACCGCGCAAAATTTCCGGCAGGCCACTGGTGAGATCGTTATTCAGCAGAATTAAATCCGGCACAAAGCCGGTGCTGGTGCTTAAGCGATTGCCTTCCTTGAGCAGCGGATATTGCGTAAGCGGCGTGCCGCCCGCACTCACCAGTTGCAACGGTTCACCTTCGGCAAGCAAACTGCCAATTTCCACCGCCACACCGGCTGCCTGCAATATCAATTGCAGCACCACCAGATTTTCAAGATAGTTTAAATTACGCGTATGGTTTTCGGGAATTACCAGCACGCGCTTTACGCCATTTTTTGCAAAACAGCGCTGCATTTGCGCGGCTGCACGCACGCGCGCTGCTGCCGATAAATTATTGAATCCGGCAGGGAATAAATTGGTATCGACGGGTGCTAGTTTGAATCCGGCATGGCGCAGATCGACCGAGCTGTAAAACGGTGCGCCAAAAATCTCGCGCTGGTTTTCAAGCCAATCCTGCACGGCGGCTTCGCGCTGTTTCAGTAACGTATCAAGCTGCTGAACAACGCGTGTTTGTGGTGTTTCAGTGGGGCGTGAAATGCGGGCGCTCATGCCAATCTCCGAAATGCTGCGCGGTGATGGCTAGCAGTGTAAAGCATGCCGTATCCGCACGTAAAATACGTGGACCCAGAGCCACACCCCTAGCGCATTTTTTGCGTTGCAGCAAGTGAAACTCTTCCGGCGTAAAGCCACCTTCCGGGCCAATCAGCACGCCCCATGCAGCGGGTTTTTCGCCAGATGCAGTGGGCAGCGCGGCGCTGTTGCCGGATTCATCGCCGTAAAATAATGGCTGCGCTTCTGGCCATGCGCCAAGCAGGGTGGGTAGGGTTTGCATGGGCAATATTTCTGGCACATCGAAGCGCTCGCTTTGTTCAGCAGCTTCGCGGGCGATAAGTGCTAAGCGTTCGGCATTCACGCTGGTAACAATGGTGCGCTGGGTTTTAACGGGCTGAATGGCGCGCACGCCAAGTTCAGTAGCTTTTTCGATAATCACTTCGGTGCGCCCGCCTTTAATGAGCGCAAAACACAATGTAAGCGGCAAGGAAGGGCGTGCTGTGGCGCGCTGCGAAACGCAGTGCGCACCCAGAGTTTTTTTGCTGGGCTGCGATAAATTCGCCTGCCACTCGCCATCGCGGCCGTTAAACAGATACACGCTGTCGCCAGCATTGCGCCGCATGACATGCAGTAAATAATGCGCGGTGGTTTCAGGGAGAATGATTTCTGCACCTTCGTGCAGCGCCGCGTCGCAGAAAATTCTGCTCATGCGTTTACCAGTGCCAGCGCTTCGCGCGCATCAATTTTTTGTTCGTAAAGCGCTTTGCCGATCACGATACCGGCAATGTTTTTTGCAGGGTGCGCCAGCACCTGTTGAATATCGGCAAGCCCACTGATACCGCCCGAAAGAATCACCGGAATGCTAACACTGCCTGCGAGTGCGGCAGTTTCTTCGATATTCGCGCCGGCAAGCGTGCCATCGCGCGCGATATCGGTGTAAATAATGCCGGCGATACCGGCATCTTCAAAATGCTTGGCGAGTTCGCGCGCCGAAAGTTCCGATGCTTTCACCCAACCTTCGGTGGCCACCATGCCATCGCGCGCATCGATGCCCACCATGATCTGCCCGGGAAACGCGCGCGCCACTTCCTTCACCAGCGCCGGTTTGGTAAGTGCCACCGTGCCTAAAATCACCCGTGTTACCCCTACTTCCAGCCAGGTTTCCACCGCCGCGCGTGAACGTATGCCGCCACCCAGCTGCACCGGTAGGGCGGTGTGTTCGAGAATTGCCAGCACGGCCTGATGGTTGGTCGATTCGCCACTCACGGCACCATCTAAATCCACCACATGCAACGCATCAAACCCAACACTCGCGAAGCGTTGGGCCTGTGCCACCGGGTTTTCGTTGTAAATGGTGGCCTGCGCCATATTGCCTTTGAACAGGCGCACGCATTTGCCTTCTTTCAGATCAATCGCGGGGTAGAGTTTCATATCACATCCGAAATCGGGGCGAGTTGTTTGTAAAAGAAATGCCCAGCCACCATGCTGGCATTCACCAGCTCGTAATAGGGCATGGTACCCCATTCGGTATAGCCCGCTTCGCGGTAAATGGTCAGTGCGCGTTCCTGTGTTTCGCGCACCGAAAGACGAATCAGCGAAAAGCCATCTTTGGCGGCTTCGCGTTCGGCCATTTCCAAAAGGTCTTTGGCAAGCCCGTGCCCGCGCGCCCATGGCGCCACAAAATGCGCTTCCACATCGCAAGCGAAGGCAGAAGTTTCTTTGTTTTTGCTGGGGCGCAATAATTGTATGGAAGCCGCAAGCGTGCCATCGAGCCGGCCACCAAGCACCGTGCGTGAAGGCACCAGCAAGGCGCCTTTCCAATAGGCTTCCAGCACTTCGCGCATGGGCGGCACCACCCAGTTAAAGCCAATGCCATCTTTAATGGCATCTTCGGTCGCACGGCAGAGATCTTCAAGATCAGCGACCGAAAGCGCGGTAAGTTTTTCAACAGCAATGCTAGCCATTTATGCTGCACCTTTCTGCTGCACAAAATGTTGCAGCATTGTAAGCCCCGTCGCCTGACTTTTTTCGGGGTGGAATTGCGTGGCGACAATATTTTCCCGCGCCACCATTGCCACAAGGCTACCCCCATAGTCAACCGTCGCAAGAATATCTGCCGCATCAACATTCACGGCATGAAACGAATGCACAAAATATGCATAGGAATCGGCACTGATACCATAGCGCCGCGCCGAAGCAGCCTGCATGGGGCACAGCTTATTCCAGCCCATATGTGGCACGGGCAGGGCAGGATTATTAGGGGCAAGCTGTACCACTTCGCCCGCAAGCCAGCCAAGCCCTGCATGCATGCCGTGTTCGTGGCTGCGGGTGAACAGCATTTGCATACCCACACAGATACCAAAAAACGGTTTGCGCGCACCTAGCACTTCGCACTCCAGCGCATCGCGCATGCCGGGCAGGGCATTCAGCCCGCCCATACAATCGGCGAATGCGCCTACACCGGGCAGCACGATATGGCTGGCGTCGCGCAGCATCGCCGCATCCTGCGTCACAGTGATGGTATGTTCCGGCGCAACGGCTGCAAAGGCTTTGCGTACCGAGTGTAAATTCCCCGCGCCGCAATCAATGATGGTAATGGTCATGCGGCAGGCACAGCCATGCTGCGATCCAGGTAGCGCTGTTCGGCTAGCAGCGGCGAAGGGGCAATCACCACATCGCGTAGCGTATAACCGTAGCGCTCCAGTTGCATCCGTTCAATATCGTGTGCCACACACCCCAGCCAAAGTTGCAGGGCAAGCTGCAGCGCAGCAATCGCCGCGGTTGGCAGTAAGCCCGAACTACCCAGCGCAATTAAGCAGCCATAGAGCGGTGCAAACAGCAGCAGGCCCAGCCATTGGCGATTATATAACAGCCACAGCCCATGCAGCAAAAACGCCCAGAAGCAAAACCCTTCGAGCACTAGCCGTACATCTTCGTCCGATGCATCGTCTTCGCGCGCGTAAACGGTAAATAATTCTGCCGGTGCATTAAACATGAGTTATGCCTGTGTAAGAACACCTTTGGTGGAGGGCACTTGCCCGGCCTTGCGGGCATCGAGCGTGATCGCTTCGCGCAGCGCGCGCGCCAGCCCTTTGAAACAGGATTCGACGATATGGTGATTATTTACGCCATAAAGATTTTCAATATGCAATGTGGTGCCCGATTGCTGCGCGAAGGCCTGAAACCATTCGCGGAATAGTTCGGTATCCATATCGCCGAGTTTGGGTTTGCTGAATTCTACCTTCCACACAAAATAGGGGCGGCCCGATAAATCGAGTGCTACGCGGGTGAGGGTTTCATCCATCGGTGAAAGTGCGCTACCAAAGCGCGTAATCCCCGCACGCTCGCCCAGCGCATCGGCAATCGCTTTGCCAATGGCAAGGCCGGTATCTTCGGTGGTGTGGTGAAAATCGATATGCAGATCGCCTTTGGCCTTCACCGTCAGGTCGATCAGCGAATGTTTGGAAAGCTGCTCGAGCATATGGTCAAGGAAGCCGATACCCGTGGAAATATCATAGGTTCCGGTGCCGTCGAGATTGACGGTGACGGAAATTGCGGTCTCTTTGGTGGAGCGTTCCACTGTGGCAATGCGTGACATAGGCGCGTTGTAGCGCAGGTGCAGCGCTGCGTCAAACGCGTTATCGCGGTGTTTATGCTGCCGAAGGCGTTAGTGTGGCGTGCGATGCCACCCAGATTTTGCGGTTTTGTGCGATATCGCGCCGCAATCTGTCGGTAATCAGCTGAATCCAGTTACGCCCGGCAAGTTTGGCCGCACGCGCACGTTGCCAGCAGGCATAGAGTGCGGTGTCACGCAGGCTATGTTCGCGCGCTTCCCACACGCCCAATGCTTGTGCGATACGCGCCAATTTGGTTTCCAGCGCCGCAAGTGTCACGCTTGGTGCATCTACGGGGGGCGGCAACATTTCCAGCTCAATACGTAGCAGCCCGGCCAAATCATTGGCCTCATAGGCGCGCTGTACCTGTGCTAAGGTTTCCGATGCATCGCGCTCGGCCACATCGGGGTGCAGCGTTTTCATCAGCTGGCGGTAGGTGGTTTTCATCGCCTGCGTGCGTTCACTTGAAATTTCGGTAAGGTCAGCGAGCGTGGTAATTTCGGTGCCAGCGGATTCAGAAAATGCCAGCGCCATTTCGCCCAACGCATCAAAATAGGCTTCGGCAAAACTGGCCAGTTCACGTTCCAGCTGCAGCGTGCGCCGCGCGATGGTTTCAAGCTCATCGAGCCCTTGGCGAATAGCAATGCGCAGCCGCAGTTTTTCCTGCAGGGCGGTACGATCGGAAAGCAGTGCGTGTGACATCATCGTTACGATTCCAGAACGATGCCAAAAACACCAGAGAAACAAACGGTTTTAGAGAGCCCACCCCGCGATCTTTTGCCGGGCGTTGCAGCTGCGCCACCATCCACGCTTTACAAGCGCGAGGCGGCTGGCTATCAGGGGGGCGTGTGCCGCTTTAGCTCAGGGGTAGAGCAACCGCCTTGTAAGCGGTAGGTCATCCGTTCAAATCGGATAAGCGGCACCATGCTTCGCGTTTATTCCATGCGCCCAGAATTTTCTCCTGAAAATTCTATGGCGCGCCGCTTCGCGGGCCCATGGCTGTCTCGGCCTGCTGGCCTCGAATAACGTGGTGGTGCTTCGCTTACGCTTCAGATGATTGGAAATGCATGACGATTTTAGTAACAGGCGGTGCCGGATTTATCGGCAGTAATTTTGCAGCGCGCTGGTGTGCGGCGAGTGATGAGCCCATCGTCAATCTCGATGCACTCACCTATGCCGGCAACCGCCATAATTTGCGCAGCTTGGAAAATAATCCGCGCCACCAGTTTGTGCATGGCGATATTCGTGATGGCGCGCTGGTTGCACAGTTACTGCGCGAACATCACGTGCGCGCTATGGTGCATTTTGCCGCTGAAAGCCATGTCGATCGTTCGCTTGCCGCACCCGGCGAGTTCGTAGATACCAATATTGTTGGCACCTTCCGCTTGCTCGAAGCAGCGCAAAATTATCTGGCAGAAACGCCGCGGGATTTCCGCTTTTTACATGTTTCTACCGATGAAGTGTATGGCACGCTCGCACCCGATGCGCCTGCATTCACCGAAGCCACACCGTATGCACCGAACAGCCCCTATGCGGCGAGCAAGGCCGCTTCCGACCATTTGGTGCGCAGCTATTTTCACAGCTACGGCGTGCCCACGCTTACTTCGCACTGCTCGAATAATTTTGGCCCGTATCAGTTCCCTGAAAAACTGATTCCGCTATGCATCACGCGGGCGCTTGCGGGCCAAAAACTGCCCATTTACGGCGATGGGTTGCAGGTGCGCGATTGGCTCTATGTGCATGATCACTGCGATGCGCTGATGCAGATATTAGAAAAAGGCTCACCCGGCGAAACCTATAATGTCGGCGCGCACGCCGAAAAAACCAACCTCGCACTGGTGCAGAATTTATGCGCGATACTCGATAGAGTATCGCCGCGCAGCGATGGTGCAGCCTATGCCGAACAAATTGCGTTTGTGGCCGATCGCCCCGGCCACGATCGGCGCTACGCGATCAACGCCGGTAAATTGCAGCGCGAACTGGGCTGGAAACCGGCAACGCCATTTGATGCCGCACTTGAAGCCACCGTGGCGTGGTATCTGCAGCATAGCGATTGGCTAGCAAATATTACTAGTGGCGAGTATCGCCATTGGGTAGCGCAGCATTACGGCACATAATTAGCCGACAATTTTTTCCATCGTCACTTCATAGGGCGCAAAGCCAATGGCGCGGTAAAGCGCAAGTGCAGCAGGATTATTCGCCAGCCCCACAATGCGAATGCGCGTGGCGCCCGATGCCTCGAGCCGTTTCAACATCTC
This sequence comes from Rickettsiales bacterium, assembly GCA_044351685.1. Classification (GTDB taxonomy): domain Bacteria; phylum Pseudomonadota; class Alphaproteobacteria; order Rickettsiales; family UBA3002; genus JALHRI01. The sequence goes on from JBILFK010000002.1 coordinate 16,888, forward strand.
GTGCACCAGCAGGCTGCCAATGCCTTTGCGCCTATGGTCGGGCAGAATATATAAATCAAAAATCAGGCTGTAATGTTGCCATTCGGGCAGAAAAAACGGGCTGGCATCCAGTGCATGTGCGCCGCCCACATGGCCAATAATCTGGCCGTGCTGCTCGGCCACCAAAATAATTCCCTGCCGCGCATGGATCATTTCCCATGCCACGCCGCGTATCGCTTCGCCGCGCTGGCGGCTGGGGTGAAAGCTGGCTTCTTCTTCCTGCGAGGCTACCTGATTGGCAATCACCGTTTCCTTATCGGCATCGGTGGCAGTGCGAATGATGAGATTGTTTTGCATAAGCGTGATTATGCAGCAGTGATGGCGATAAGAAAGCGTTTTTTCTTCATCCTATAAAAAGCACACCGAAGCCAAAGGCTGAGGGACTTTTTAAAGAGAGCATTACGCATATTCCCCTTCGTTCAGCCATTTGCGGAAATTATAAGGCTGGCCGAAATAATAGCCCTGCAGATAATCGACCCCAAGCTCGATAAGCATTTTGGCGGTTTCGCCATTTTCCACAAATTCCGCGACGGATTTTAAACCAAAGCCATTGGTGAAATCGAGCAGGGTTTTCACGAAGAAGCGGTTATCGGCATTATCGGTGAGGTCGCGCACGAACGCGCCATCAATTTTGACCATATCAATGGAAAGCGATTTAAGCTGACGGAACGAGGTATAGCCCGAGCCAAAATCATCCAGTGCAATCTGGCAGCCTTTGGCCTGCAACTCGGCGCAGAAATAGGCGGTGTGTTTGAGGTCGCGGTGAATCGCGGTTTCGGTCAGTTCGATAATCAGGCGTGCGCCAATTTCAGGCGTTTCATCGAGATAATTACTGATACGCGTGAGCCAGGAAGCATCGTGCGAGGTGAGGTTGGAAACATTGAGCGCCAGCACAATATTTTTATCGTGGCGCAGTTCTTTCACTACCATATCCAGCGTCAGCTCATCGATCAGCGCAATCATGCCCATGCGCTCCGCCACCGGAATCAGCGCACCAGCCGAAGTGATTTTACCATCTTCGTTATGCAGGCGCAGCAAGGCTTCGTAATGCGCCACGGCACCGGTTTTGCTATCGATGACAGGCTGGTAGGCAAGCCGCAGGCGCTTTTTCAGCACCGCTTGCGAAAGATAATTGGCAATGCCCATTTCTTCGCGGCTGAATTCGCTTGAATCTTTCAAGAAGGTGGGGCGATCACTTTCTTCCATCAGCCCCATCAGCGCGTTCGCAATCAGTTCGCGGGCGCCCACACTTTCACTATCGGCAATGGCATCGCTGGTGGAGGCAATAAAATGCAGCGCGCCATAAGGCGAAGCATGGCTGAAATGGCGAATACGCTCGACCAACATTTCCGAAAGCAGCGCCGCCTGATTCGAGCTGGCATCTTCAAAAACCACCCCAAATTGATCACGCTGCACGCGGCTAACATGCGTGCCTTCGGGGAAATGTGCGGCAATCAGCGCGCGCAATTCTACCATCACCTGTTCGGCCACATTGATGCCATAACCGCTGATGATCATCATCAGATTATCAATTGAAACCAGCATCAAACCGACCGCGCTGCCCGAGCCACGTTTTTTGGCAAGGACATCCTCAAGCAATCGGACAAAGTTGGCCGGGTACCCGCAGGCACCAATCAGTTCAGGCGTAGGCTGTGACATACGTTCAGTCTGCCACTAACCGCAAGGCGGGGCAAGCCCGATTACGCGCGGGCGCGGTATTCCCGCATGATTCCGCCCGGGTGTGGCGGCGGCCAACACTACAGATAAGCCTCTGAAATAATGCTACAAAAAATCAAGAGCCCCAGCCATCCGTTGCTGGCAAACACGCGCCCGGCATCGCTGTTACCGCCACGATAGATGCGGGTAAGCTGGTGCGAAAGCTGCACCGCCACCAGCGCCAACCCCACAAAATAAAGGGCATGGTAACTAAGCGTAATGCCCAGCCACAGCAGCAGTGCAAGCATATGCGCATAACACATGGCCACAAACGGCAACACAAAACTACCAAGGCGCAGGGCGGTCGATTTCACACCAATGCGCGCATCATCTTCAGTGTCCTGCAGGGCGTAAATGGTGTCGTAGCCCAGTGTCCAGAAAATCGCGGCGAGGTATAACCACAGCGCCTCGGGTGCGATATGCCCTGAAGCCTCCAGCCAGCCAAACAGTGCGCTCATGTTAAACGTGATGCCTAAAAAAAGCTGCGGCCACCAGGTAAAGCGCTTCATGAAAGGGTAAAGCGCCACCAGCGGCAACGTCAGCAGTGCCAGCCATAACGCATCGTACGGTAACGCCAGCAGCAATAGCAGTGCCAACAGCAGCAATAGCGCCAACAACAGCCACGCACTACGGCGCGATATGGTACCTGCTGCCAGCGGGCGGGTGGCGGTGCGCGCCACCTGCGCATCAAAGCGTGCATCGGCCAGATCATTCATAATGCACCCTGCCGAACGCATCAGCAGCGCCCCCAGCCATAGCATCGCCAGTAGTGGCCACTGCGTATGCACCGGTGCGGCCGATGCCATAGCCACCGCCCACGCCGCTGGCCAGAAGGTAAGCCAGATACCGATGGGTTTATGCAGGCGCATAAGCTGGATGAAGGGATGCATGCAGGTTTCGGGTTTCGGGTTGCAGGTTGATATGCTACATAGCGCTGAACCTTCATTGCTGGAACTTAAAAATGCCCTTCCCGATGCGTATCATTCCCTGTCTCGACATAGCCGGTGGCCGTGTGGTGAAGGGCGTGCAGTTTGTAGAACTTGTCGATGCCGGTGACCCAGTAGCGCAAGCACAGCTTTACGATGCGCAGGGTGCCGATGAATTATGCTTCCTCGATATTACCGCCACGCACGAAGGCCGCGACACGCTGCTCGGTATGGTCGATAAGGTGGCAAGCGTCTGTTTTATGCCGCTTACGGTGGGTGGCGGCGTGCGCACACTCGAAGATATTCGCGCCTTGCTGCTGGTGGGGGCCGATAAGGTTTCCATCAATTCTGCGGCCGTAAAACGCCCGGAATTTGTGGCCGAGGCGGCTGAAAAATTTGGCAATCAATGTATCGTGGTGGCCGTCGATGCCAAGCAAACAGGCGTAGGCAAATGGGAAATTTTCACCCATGGCGGTCGCAACGCCACGGGCATCGATGCGGTGGCGTGGGCTGAGCGTATGGCGCAGTCGGGCGCGGGCGAATTGCTGGTGACCTCGATGGATCGCGACGGCACCAAAGCAGGCTACGATACTGCACTCATGCAGGCAATCCGCACCAAGGTGAATATCCCCACGATTGCATCGGGCGGCATTGGCACGCTCGCGCATTTTGTCGAAGGTGCAAGATCGGGCGCAACCGGGCTGCTGGCTGCCAGCGTATTCCATTTTGGCCAGTTCACCATTGCACAAGTGAAAAACACTTTGGCCGAGGCCGGAATTGCAGTAAGGAAAACCGCATGAATGATAGCTTAAATACCTTATACGCGATGATTCGCGAACGCCAAGGCGGCGATGCCAACACATCGTATGTAGCAAAATCGTTTGCTAAAGGCCCCGAGCATATGGCCAAAAAATTTGGCGAAGAAGCGGTGGAAACCGTGATTGCTGCGATTCAAAACAACCGCGAACAGATTATTTATGAATCTGCCGATACGTTGTTTCACCTGCTAATGCTGCTTGCTGCCCACGGCATCACGCCCGATGAGGTAGCTGCCGAATTACAGCGCCGCGAAGGCACTTCCGGCATCGCCGAGAAGGAAAGCAGGCAAAATTAGTGATTCGAGCGCCAGTAGGCGCGAGTCAGCCATGAGCTAGCGAAGCTACGCGCCAATGCGATTTTAGGAAAAATCGCAGGGCGCAACATAAAAGGAGAACCCATGACCTACACCTACGATTCCAACAATATCTTCGCAAAAATTCTACGCGGCGAAATTCCCTGCAACAAAGTGTTTGAGAATGAGTATGCACTCGCGTTCCACGATATTGCGCCCGTTGCGCCCGTGCATGTGCTGGTGCTGCCCAAAGGCGCGTATATGCATGTGGAAGATTTTATCGGCAATGCACCTGCGGATTTGATCGCCGGATATTTCGCCGCCATTCGCACCGTGGTGGAGCAGCTTGGCGTGGCCGAGAATTTTCGGCTAATCACCAATAATGGCGAAGGTGCCGGGCAAACCGTATTCCATTTTCACAGCCATATTATTGCAGGCAAACCGCTTGGCGCGTTGATTCCATAATGCACTCTGCGAAGTTTCCTAGCTTCGCAATGGTGCGTGCCTTCGGCAGCTCATGGCTGACTCGGCCTGCTGGCCTCGTACAATAATTTCCGGTGATATGAGCGACAGGAGTCGCGAATCTGCCAAGAGCCCGCGAAGCGGCGTGAAGGCGAGCACAGTATGTGCTCGGCCGTAGCAAAATAATTTATGAAGCAAGCAATCTGCTTGCCTCGTGCAGCGGCAATCCCATCACACCCGAATGCGAACCGGCGAGGTATGCAATGAATGTCGCCGCGCGCCCTTGAATCGCATAGCCGCCGGCTTTGCCTTCCCACTCGCCGCTGGCGATATAGGCGTCGATATCGTGCGCGCTCAGCCGCGCAAACCGCACGATGCTGGTGCTGGTTTTTTGTTTCATGCCTGTGGGTGTGGCCACGCATACGGAAGTGAATACTTTGTGCCTGCGGCCTGAAAGCAGCTTCAAACATTCGCGTGCGGTGGCGGCGTCTTCGGCTTTTGGCAAAATGCGCGTGCCCATGGCCACTACCGTATCGGCAGCAAGCACGGTGCGCGTGGGGTGAAGTGCAGCGATGGTTGCACATTTTTCGCGCGCGACACGCGCAGCATAGGCCAGCGGTGCTTCACCTTTTTTTGGTGTTTCATCAATATCGGCGGGAAGTATTTCAATATCCGTGATGCCAATAAGCGCCAGTAATTCGCGGCGGCGCGGCGATGCAGAGGCGAGGATGAGAGGGTGCACAGTAAGCTCTCCGTTATTCGAGGTTCAGCAGAACCAAGTCAGCCATGAGCCCGCGAAGCGGCGCGAAGGTCAGCACAGTATGTGCTTGGCCGGAGCAAACAACAACTATTTCTCGCGGAACTTGATGCGGCCCTTGGAGAGATCGTACGGGGTCATCTCGACGGTGACTTTATCGCCTGCCAGCACACGAATGCGGTTTTTGCGCATCGAGCCCGAGGCGTGCGCCAGCACTTCATGGCCGTTTTCAAGCGTCACTTTGAACATGGTGTTCGGTAACACCTCGTTCACGACACCTTTAAATTCCAATAATTCTTCTTTTGCCATATCTACCTTTGTGCAAAGTTCCTCGCGGGGCTCGGTGTACTTTTCACAACCTAATTTGCCAGATTCCGGCTTGAAGCGGTTCTGCGCCTGAATCTGAAGTTTTATTTTACATGTAGCACGCAAATAAGCGTGAACAGCCTGCGGGCGGTGTTAAAATCCATCGTCACCTCACTGTCAAGCAGCGAGTTCAGAAGCTCGGACCCTTCATTATGCACACTACGGCGTGCCATATCCAGCGTTTGGATGCGGTCGGGGGTGGCGGTTTTGATGGCTTCGAAATAGCCTTCGCACATCAGGAAATAATCTTTGATAATCCGGCGAAACGGGCTGAGGGGCAGCGTGACATCGTGATAGGTCTCGGCCGAATCGGCCGCATGCAGGCGCAATAAAAGCCGGTTCTCTTTGACACTCAAAAACACATGGTAGGGGCTGGCAATGGGGGCTGTTTTCAGCGCAAAATCATTTTCCTCGACCAAATCGGCCATCGCCACGCGCCGTTCATGCTCCACTTCCGGGGTGCGGCGGATAATGCTGGCATCATCAAGCGTTATGGCGGCGATATGCGGCATACGGGGTAAGGTGTCAGGTTTCAGGGGTTCCTGTTTAGCACCGGAAAGCGAAAAGCTGAATCTATTTTCGCCGCAGCCGTAACGATAGCGCGTGCGCGGGCAGGCCTTCGCTATCGGCAAGCAGCGCTGCAGGTTCCAGCAATGCATGTGCAGCCGCTTCGCTGCAACCAATCAGGCTGGTGCGGTTTAAAAAATCGAATACGCTGAGGCCCGATGAAAACCGTGCCGCGCGCGAGGTGGGCAACACATGGCTGGGCCCGGCAATATAATCGCCCATGGCTTCAGGGGTGTGGCGACCTAGAAAAATCGCCCCCGCGCCGCGCACATGCTGCGCAACATTGGCGGCATCGTCGATGGCTAATTCCAGATGTTCGGGCGCGATGGTCTGAATAATTGGCAAGGCTTCCACCCAATGTTTCACCAGAATGATCGCGCCGTGTTTTTCCCAGGCACTGCGCGTAACATTCGCACGGGGAATAAACCCTAAGATCGCCTCAATTTCACGCTGCACTGCCTGCGCAAACACTTCGCTATTGGTAATTAAAATGGCTTGCGCGGCTTCATCATGTTCGGCCTGCGAAAGCAGATCAGCGGCGATCCATTGCGGTTCGCATTTGCCGTCCGCTACCACGCAAATTTCCGAAGGCCCGGCGATGGTATCAATGCCCACTTGCCCAAACACCTGCCGCTTCGCTTCGGCCACATACGCATTCCCCGGCCCAACAATTTTATCGACCGGTGCAATGCTTGGCGTGCCGTAAGCCAGTGCCGCCACGGCCTGCGCGCCGCCCGTGCGGTAAATTTCGGTGATACCGGCAATGCGTGCGGCAGCCAGCACCGCAGGGTTAATCTCGCCGCGCGGGGTGGGCACCACCATGGCAATGCGGGCAACGCCCGCCACCTGTGCGGGAATCGCGTTCATCAGCACGCTGGAAGGGTAGCTGGCCTTGCCACCGGGAACATACAACCCAACCGAGTCCAGCGGCGTATATTGCCAGCCCAATGTCACGCCGAGCGCATCCTGATAGCTGTGATTGCTGGGGCGCTGCGCTTCGTGGTAACTGCGAATGCGAGCTGCGGCCAATTCCAGTGCTTCGTAAAGCGCGGTGGGGATAGCGGCTTCAGCGGCATCGATTTCAGCATCGCTGAAACGTAAGCCCCGCTTTGTGCTATCATAGCCATCAAATTGTTGGTTCAGCGCATGCAGCGCGCTATCGCCCTGCGTTTGCACCCGCGCAATAATCTCGCGCACACTGGCGGAAACATCGTGCGCGCCTGCATTGCGTGCGGCAAGCAACTGTTCAAGCTGGCTCTGAAAATCTGCCGCATCGGCATGTAACATCTTAGCCATGGCTGGCCTCAGAAAATGCATCAATCAGTGCGGTGATTTCGGCGCGGCGAGTTTTATAGGCGGTGCGGTGAACAATCAGCTGCGAAGAAACATCGAGGATATTTTCTACCTCCACCAGCCCGTTGGCTTTTAGTGTGGCGCCGCTTGATACCAAATCGACAATGCGCTCGGCGAGGCCCACGCGTGGGGCAATTTCCATTGCGCCATTCAGCGTGATGCATTCGGCCTGCACACCGCGTGCAGCAAAATGTTTTTGGGTGAGGTTAGGGTATTTGGTGGCGATGCGGATATGTGTCCAGCGCGTCGGGTCATCGGTGCCAGCGAGGGCTTCCGGTTCGGCCACGCTTAGGCGGCATTTGCCGATATTTAAATCGAGTGGCGCATAGAGTTCGGGGTAGGAAAATTCGTGAATCACATCGCTGCCGCACACGCCAATTTGCGCTGCGCCATACGCCACGAAGGTTGCCACATCAAACGCCCGCACGCGCAAAAACGAAAGATTTGCAATGTTGCTGCCAAATTGCAGGCTGCGATCATTCGCATCGAAAAACGCCGCCTCCGGCATAATGCCAATGCGTGCGAACACGGGGGCTAATTCCTCAAAGATGCGCCCCTTGGGAATGGCAAAAAGCGTGGGTTGTGAAAATTTTAGCATGCAGGGTTCAGGTTTCAGATTTCAGCAAAGGCAAGCAGATGTGCAGAAAAAAGCCAAAAATGTCAATGACGCACGCGGCGTATATTCGCGCCGCAGGCGGTGAGTTTTTCCTCGAGGCGCTCGTAGCCGCGGTCGAGGTGGTAAATGCGGTTCACCGCGGTTTCACCTTCTGCGGCCAGCGCGGCAATCACCAGCGAAACGCTGGCACGCAAATCGGTCGCCATCACGGGTGCGCCTTTGAGCGAAGTTGCGCCGTGCACAATCGCCGTATGCCCTTCCACCGAGATATTGGCGCCCATGCGCGCCAGCTCGGGCACATGCATGAAGCGGTTTTCAAAAATCGTTTCACTGATCGGTGAATTGCCCAGCGCCTGCGTCAGCAGGGTCATCACCTGTGCTTGCATATCGGTGGGGAAATCGGGGTGCGGCGCGGTGGTAAGGCTGGCAGGGTGCAGTGGCGCGCCGCGCTGATGCGCTACACGGATCGTGTCGCCTTCATGTTCCACATGGATACCAATGGCGCGAATCACGTCGATGACATTCAGTAAGGTGTCGGGGCGGGCATGCTGTAGTGTGAGTTCGCCGCCCGCCAGCCCCACGGCGCACAAATAGGTGCCGGTTTCGATGCGGTCGGCAATCACGCGATGCTCTGTACCATCAAGCGAATTTACGCCCTGAATCGTCAGTGTATCGGTATCGATGCCGGTAATTTGCGCGCCCATGGCATTCAGCAATTCGGCTAAATCACCAATTTCCGGTTCACGCGCGGCGTTACGAATAATGGTGGTGCCACGCGCCAGTGTGGCGGCCATCAGCGCATTTTCAGTGGCGCCTACCGATACTTTTTCAAACATAATTTCGTTGCCCACCAAACCGCCAGCGGGGGCTTCGGCGATCACGTAGCCTTCTTCAAGCCGAATGGTCGCACCCAGCCGTTCCATCGCATAGAGGTGCAAATCGATCGGGCGTGTGCCAATCGCGCAGCCGCCGGGAAGCGACACTTTGGCGCGGCCTTCGCGCGCGAGAATTGGCCCCAGCACCAGCACCGAGGCGCGCATGGTGCGCACCAGATCGTACGGAGCAGTGATGCTGGTGATGTTGGGTGCATGCAGCGTGAGGCGGCGCGAATAATGCCCCGATTCGCGGTTTTGCGCGAACAGATCACCCGAGCCGGAATCCTGCACTGAAAGAGTGCTGCCATGCTGCATGAGCAATTTGGCCATGGTGGTGATATCGGCAAGGTACGGCACGTTATCGAGTGTCACCACTTTATCGGTCAGCAGCGTGGCGCACATCAGCGGCAGCGCCGCGTTCTTGGCGCCGCCAATAATAATGCTGCCGTAAAGTGGCGCACCGCCGGTGATCACAAGTTTATCCATAGCCCTACACGAATTGGTACGCGCAACGCACTAAGCTGCATTGCCGTAAATGACAAGCGCCGACATAGCGCAGCCGGTTATTTTTTGCCATCACGCATGACCATGCAGCGCACTTCATTGCCGCAACCCAGATAGGTAACATCGCTGAATGCCATGGCGCGCGCCGTGGCAATGCCCCGGCCGTTAGGGTCGGTGGCGCGCTCGGGGCTGATTTCCAGATAGTTTTGCCAATCAAAGCCATTCCCGCCATCGGTGATATGGACGGTAAAAGCATCGGCACTTGCTGCAAATGCGATGGTAGCGTATTTCCCCTGATATTCTGGCAGGGCAAGGCGTCGCTCTACTTCGCCATGCCAATCGCCACTGCGCATCAGTGCGGTTTTTTGCTGGTAACTGATGCCTAAATTGCCATGCTCTACGGCATTGATCATGAGTTCGTGCAGGCCATACACCGTGGTTTCCGGTTCCGGGAAGCAGCTAGCGACGAAGTAGGCCAGATGCTTCGCTTCCTCCAGCGTGCGGAAGCGAAACTTAGCACTCTCAAGCAGCCCCAGCATGCGCTTTTGGGTGCGCATTTCTTCGCGCATTTCGTGCTTGCTGGCCACGCTCTGCAATGCGGATTTTACGATGCTTCGCAGCATCACATCTTCGTAGGGTTTGGTGAGGTAGTAATAGACACCCGCCTGAATCCCTTCGAGCAGTTGGGTATTTGAGGCGGCAGCCGTTTGCATGATCACCGGAATATCGCGCAAATTCTCATCACGTTTCAGCCGTTCCATGAGCTGCATGCCATCCATGCGCGGCATCATGCGATCGAGAACGATCAGGTCAATTTCCGGGTGCTGTGCTAGCTTTTCAAGCGCTTCTACGCCATCGCAGGCGCCGATCACGCGGTAGCCATCATCGGTCAGATATTCACTCAGAATATCCAGATTAAACCGTTCGTCATCGACAGCAAGAATCGTAGAGGTTCTAGGCATAGCACTTCACGTGAATGATTTTGGTTCCTGCATTAAACCGTTGGTGTTGGCAAAACAACATAGAAAATAGCGCCACCCTGCGCAGTGTTATCGGCCCAGATGCGACCGCCATGTAAATCGATGATCTCTTTGGAAATCGAAAGCCCAAGGCCGGTGCCGCCCGCCCCGGTTTTGGTTTTGCTGCTTTGAATAAACTTATCGAAAATGCTTTCGCGCTCACTTTCAGGGATGCCAGCACCGCTATCGCTGATGCTACAGCACAGGGCGTGTTGCGGGCTGCCCGGCAGGGTGGTATCGGCAAGCGTGATGGTAATTTCAGAATGTGCAGGCGAAAATTTAATCGCATTCGATAACAGATTCACCAGCACCTGAATGATACGTGGCGCATCGCACAGTGCCTGTGTGTTTTTGGTTTGCTCTGCCACTGTTACTGTAATCGATTTTGCACTTAACAGCGCACCCATCTCGACCAGACATTGCTGCAGAATATCTCGGAAGTCATGCGCTGCGATGTTCATCTGCATGGTGCCAGATTCGGCTTTGGCCAGATCGAGCAAATTATTCAACAGCTCCAGCAAACGGTTACCGGCAGAGAGAATATTGCCCACGTAACCATCTATTTTTTCGTGCTCGCGGCTGGCCAGACGTTTTTGCGCAAGTGCGGCATAGTTTAAAATCGCATGCATGGGCGTGCGCAATTCGTGCGACATGTTCGAGAGAAATTCCGATTTGGCTTTTGCCACTTTTTCGGCAGCTTCCTTCGATTCACGCAGCGCTTCGGCTTCTTTGCTTTCGCTGATATCAATATGCGTGCCGTGCATGATGCTTGGCTTGCCGTCATCTGTCCAGGCAGTCACTTTACCGCGATCATACACCCACACCCAGTGACCATCTTTGTGGCGCATACGAATTTCAACGATGTAATATTCTAGCTCTTTGGCGAAATGTTTTTCAAGCAACGCCATCGCGCGTTGCAGATCCTCGGGATGTGTGAGCCGTTGCCAGACTTCGAGGCTTAGCGGGCCTAATTCGGCCAGGCTATAGCCAAGCATCCCTGCCCAGCGCTCGTTAAAAATCACTTCGCCGGTTTGCACATTCCATTCCCATGTGCCAGCTTCGGTGGCGGCAATGATGTTGTTGAGTCGGCTGCGCTCGTGATCGAGTGCGGCTTCAAATGTTGCGCGTTCGGTGATATCGCGTGCTGCAAAATAAATCAGCCCATCGACAGAAGGGTTCGCATTCCACTCGATAATTTTATAGCGACCATCGGCGCATAAATAGCGGTTGGTAAAGCGTGTGACGGATTGCCCCGAGTTCAGTTCTGCCACTTTTTGCTGCGTGGCGGCATGATCATCGACATGCACAAAATTCATGAAAGGCTGGCCCTCTAAATCACTCAGCCGGTAGCCAAGCGTGGATTCCCAGGCGCGGTTAAGCCGCACAAAATTTCCCTCAAGCGAGGCGATGCCCAGCAGATCAATCGAGATATTGAAAAAACGTTCGAGCAAGGCGTTGGAATCTTGCAATTTTTTCTCGGCGAGCTGTTTTTCCGTTACGTCCTGGAAGGTACCGACCACAGAAATAATATTCCCAGCGACATCGAGTTCGGGTTCGCCATACGCTTCGACGATACGTTCTTGCCCATCGGCGCGGATAATGCGCTTCGCTAACCGGAAGGATTGTTTTTTATCGAGCGCGTCTTTCACTACGCGCTGTACTTCGGTTTGGTCTTCGGGGTGATAAAATGTAATGGCATCGAGCAGGCTGGGTTGTGGCGCTTCCGGCGATAGGCCGTGAATGACAAAGGTTTGATGTGACCATTGCGGTGTTCCCGATTTCAGGTCGATTTTCCAGTGGCCAAGCCCGGCCATTTCTTCGGCAAGCTCCAACATCCGCTGGCGTTCATACACGGCCAGCTCGGCGTGTTTGCGCGAGGAAATATCCTGAATAAATCCTTCAATCTGGTAGATCTCACCTGCAGCATTGGTCATGCTTGCACCTGCTTCGGCCACCCACTTAATTGTGCCATCGGCACAGATAATGCGGTATTCAATTTCATATTTCTGATTGCGCGCGAAGCGCTCCTGAATAATGCGCCGAACCATGCCCGAATCTTCCGGGTGAATGATGCTTTCGAAGCTACGTACGCGATTGCGGATGAAATCGCTAGCGGGGTATCCCGTCACATCCACTACCTGCGCGTTGATAAAATTCATGGTCCAGAACGCATCGTTCTGACAATTGAAAAACACCGCTGGCATGCCTTCCACCAGCAGGCGGTATTTATTATCCAGTTCAAAGCCACGTTTTTTATTAATCCAGGCGGCAACACCCAGTGCCAGCGAAAGCAAAAACCCAGCAAAAATGACCTTGTATAGCGTTTCTTTGACGCGCAGCAATTTCTCCTGGTAGGTATCCAGCCGCATATCGGCACCCACAATACCGATGAACTCTTTATTGCTGGTATATATCGGCACATACGCACTTAAGAACGTGCCCCAGCGATCAGTGTAAGGCTGACTATCGACATGCGCGCGCCGATCTTTGAGCGCGCGTAACATGGTGGGGGTGTAGTCGGTGTATTCTTCCATGACCTTGGCAGTTTCTACCTTTTGGCCAGATTTTGGTGCTTCGGCATCGATGATGAAATGTAAGGTTTCGCCGCGCAGCACGACCGTATAAATATACGCCAAATCTGGGTTAGCCTGCAGCATCTGCAAATAGGGCTTTTTTACTTTACGGTAGGCAGGGCTATTCTGGTGCTCGGGTGCGGTAATCGTTTGGTGGGCGTCGCCATTCGTGATTCCGGCAGCCGTTTTTGCGATACCCATTAAATAAATTTGTACATCTTCGATGAGTGCTTTTTCGGCATTCACATATACATAATAGCCAGCCCCCAGAATGCTGCCAAATAACAGCGTTGCGGCCATAAACGATTGCATGGCCGATTGCCGACTAATTTTGCAAAACGCGCTACTATGCAACATGTGCAACAGCAACGCGAGCGAGATAAACGCCGCGCTGACAACCAGCACCAGCAGCGCAATGCCCATGTTATTTTGTGTGGCATCGAATCGGCAATCGGCAGAGGGTAAAAATACCGCCGCTTCGATGCCTACATAATGCATGCTACATACGGCAGCGCCAAACATCATGGCGGTGATAAGAAGCGTACGCGACACGTTTTGGGTGGCTGCCGTACTGTAGCGCAACATGGCGAGTGCCGCGGCAGAAACCAGCACTGCGATTGCAATCGAAAGCCAAAAAAGGTCAGCGATATAGGCAATGGTACCGTCCATCTGCATGGCTTCCATACCGATATAATGCATACCGGCAATGCCTGCGCCAAGCATCGGCGCATTCAGGGCAATGCGCCAGGGCGTGATGCGTGCGCGCGTGACATTGCGAAAGACAACCCACGCACACAGCACCGCCACCGTGATCGATAGTGCCGTCAGCCCCAGATGGTATGTGTGCGCCATCTCCACGTGCAGGGCAAGCATGCCGGTAAAATGCATCGCCCAGATACCGATGCCAAGCGCCAGCGCCCCCAGCCAGCAATTTGTGTTACGCGATGCGGATCCCTCGTGGCCCGTGCCGCGTAAAATCAGCAGAGCCACATAGGCAGCGCTCGAAATAATAAAAAACGAAAACGCGACAAGTAAGGGATTATGGCTGGCAATGATCGCGGTTGCGGGAACATCCTCGCGGGCGATAAAAAAACTATCGAGTAGGTTGCTGAACATGCGGCCTGCAACGTTAGGTTGGGCGCGCAGTCTAGGCGTCTACCGCGTACAAGTAAACAATCACTTTAATTGATATTTTACAGCGGCTTAAGCCTAAGCGGCAGAAGGTTCCACCTTCGGCAGGGTCACGCCGCGCTGCCCCATATACTTCCCTTTACGGTCGGCGTAGCTGGTTTCGCACACCGATTCGCCCTTGAGAAACAGGAACTGGCACGCACCTTCGCCCGCGTAAATTTTTGCAGGTAACGGGGTGGTGTTGGAAAACTCGAGGGTGACATGGCCTTCCCATTCGGGCTCGAGCGGTGTCACATTCACAATAATGCCGCAGCGCGCATAAGTGCTTTTGCCCAGGCAGATCACCAGCGTATCGCGCGGGATACGAAAATATTCCACCGTGCGCGCCAACACAAATGAGTTGGGAGGAATAATGCACACATCGGTTTTACGATCCACAAAGCTTTGCGGCGAAAAATTCTTGGGGTCCACCACCGCAGAATCGACATTGGTGAAAATTTTGAACTCATCGGCCACGCGGGCATCGTAACCATACGACGATAAGCCATACGAAATCACGCCTTCGCGCTTTAAATTTTCAACAAACGGCTCAATCATGCCGCCGCTTAAGGCGCGTTCGCGTATCCAATGATCAGGTTGAATGGGCATGCAGCATGCCTAGCGGTTATTTTATAAAACGCAACTACCGATACACGCACTGTGTATCGGCACCTTTGGCAAGCCGCGCCATCAGGCTGCCTGCAAGCGCGCTAAGCCCGGGGCCGGGGTTGGCCGGGTTGCGATCATGCGGGTCGGGCAGGGTGCGCGCCAGCAAGGCCGATTCATACGCGCCAAGGTTCCGCGCAGAGGTTTTAAAATAATGTTGTGCGGCGGCTTCGATGCCGAAAATGCCTTTACCCCACTCGGCAATATTCAGGTACACTTCCAGCATGCGGCGCTTGCCCCATAGCGTATCGAGCCACCATGCCAGCGGCACCTCTAGCGCTTTGCGCAGCCAATAGCGGCCATTGCCCAAAAACACATTGCGCGCTACCTGCATCGAAATGGTGGAGGCGCCGCGCGTGGGTTTGCCGCGCCGTAAGGCCTCCGCCACCGCATCTTCGGCCTCATGCCAATCAATGCCATGATGGCCACAAAAACGGCCATCTTCGCTGGCAATCACCGCGCGGATAAGGGCAGGGGAGATATCGGAAAGTGCCACGCTTTGGCGCTGCATGCCATCGCCGCGCATGCCGCTTGCCAGCATCACCACCGAGATGGGCATGAGCTTAATGTAAAGAACGCTAAGTACAAAAACCGCAAGCAACACATAGGCCAGCCAGCGCAACAGGCGGCGTGCCCAGCGATACGAGCTTACGATAGGGGCGGGTTCGGGCGCGAAACGCCGATGGTAGCTGCGCGGAGAAATTTCCATGCGCCTTGGCTAAGCGCGAACGATGCAAACTGCAAGCGGTTAGCGCCCCATGGCACCGGCGCCATCGGTGCCGGCAAAACGGTTCCAGCGATCATCGGCCATGCGTTTTTTGCCATCGATTTTACTGCGAATCTCCTGCATGCGCGCGCTCCATACCGGTTCGCCCTTTTTTTCCTCAGCGCCGCGGCTGCTGGCTTTGCGGGTAAATTCGCGCACTTCTTCTTCGCGCTCGCGGTCAAGGTCGCGCTCGCGGGAATGCTGTTCAGCATGCTGAAAAATAGCCTGATTATGCCTATTTTTCAGGTTCTGAATCTGCTTCTTGATCTTTTTTATCTGCTTTTCAGCGTCCGACATTAACCCTCTCGCCGTGTGGCAGGTAGTGTGCTGGCGAGGGTGGAAACAGGCTTTTTTTGTTGCATTGGCGCGGGTTTTTTAACCTTACGCCGCGCGATATTGGCCTTCAAAGCAGCAGAAAGTTTAGGTGTACGCGGTGTTTTTGGCATAAACCCTTCCCAAATCACGAGCAACCACTATAGCAAAATCGGCGCTTGCACGCAAGCAATGCTTGTGGCATGTGAATGCCGCCTTGCATACGGGTACCCGCGTGCGGGCAGGCAACGCGCTGCTGTAGCTCAGTGGTAGAGCACGTCATTGGTAATGACGGGGTCGGAAGTTCGATTCTTCTCAGCAGCACCAGCCTCTCACTTTTTCACCGGATTGGATG
>JBILFK010000138.1:0-4457 GCA_044351685.1 Rickettsiales bacterium
TGGCGTGAGATCACTCCAGCCCATTTAATTTCACAGGATAAAGAAATCCAATTTTTGGCGCATCCACTCTGGTGGATGTCAGAAGGTGCAAACCAGATTGAAAAATTGAAGCACGCGCTTTCACGCAGCAATGCTACCACCCACCGTTATGCCGATGATTATCTGGTGTATATGCAAAAAGTTCTGGATGACCGCGCAAAATATGATGCCTATTTCCGTGATAGTCAGGATAGTATTGCCAGCAAAGCAGGAGTCTGAAGTGAAATATGCAGTCATAGGTGTAGGCAATATGGGCAAAAATCATGTGCGTAGCGTACATGAAATGCCTGAGCTTGAGCTGGTGGCTGTTGCCGATGCCAACCTTGCTGCCGCACAAGCCAAAACCAAACTTTACGGGTGTCAGTCGTTTAGTGATTATCAGGAAATGCTCGCGCAGGTAGATATTGACGCGGTATCGGTATGCGTGCCCACCACCAAGCATTTAGAAGTTGCAAGTGCCTGTATGCGCGCAGGCAAGCATGTGCTGCTCGAAAAACCCATTGCTCATACAGTAGAAGAAGGCCGAACGCTTCAGGCCTTAGCCAAAGAATGTGGGGTGCAATTAATGGTGGGGCATATCGAGCGTTTTAACCCCGCCGTGCAAAAGGTAAAAGCGTTGCTTGCGGAAGGTGCGATTGGCCGCGTGGTGACCATTATCGCGCGGCGCGTTGGGGTGTTCCCACCACAAATTCGCGATGCGAATATTGCGGTCGATTTAGCCATTCATGATTTAGATATTGTTAGTTATCTGCTGGATGAATTGCCTGATGAAGTAGTGGCAGGTAAGCAGCGTAACCATATTGAGCTGCGCGAAGATTCTGTTGAGTTCTTTTTGCGCTACCCAAGTGCTACGGCGTTTGTACAGGCCAACTGGATTACACCGGTGAAAATTCGTAAACTGAATATCACCGGCATGGAAGGCTACCTTGAAATGGACTACATGACCCAGAAAATTCTTTATTATAAAAGCAACTATGAAAAATTCCGTGACTCGACCGACCACGAAGATGGTTTCTCGGATTATATTTTGAAATATCTGGAACCTGATTTAGTAGAAGTGAGCGTAACAAAAAAAGAACCACTCAAAGAAGAAATTCGGTTTTTCATGGATCACATAAAATCAGGCAAGCCGATTTGTACCAATTTTGCGATTGATGCGCTTGGTATTGCACTACAGGCCTAATGATGCATTATTTTGTCCATGCCACTGCCGAAGTTTCACCCAAAGCCACGATTGGTGAGGGAACAAAAATATGGAATTACGCGCAGGTGCGTGAAGGGGTGACTATTGGCAGCGAGTGCATTATTGCCAAGAATGTTTACGTTGATTTCGATGTACGCATTGGCAACCGATGCAAAATTCAGAATAATTGCTCACTCTATCATGGTGCGGAGATTGAAGATGGCGTATTTTTGGGCCCTCATGTCATTCTTACGAACGATAAAGTGCCACGCGCCATTAACGCGGACGGCACAGCAAAATCGGCCAGCGATTGGACGTTAGGGAAAACGAAAATTTGCTATGGTTCAGCTATTGGCGCTGGGGCCATTATTCTGCCGAATGTTACGGTGGGTCGATTCGCGATGGTCGGTTCCGGCAGCGTGGTAACGCATGATGTTGCGGACTATGCATTGGTAGTGGGTAACCCCGCACGCCAGATTGGCTGGGTAGATTCCGAAGGTAATCGCGTGGACGCGCCCCCGCATTCATGAGAACAGATTCTGCATTGGTGGTGCTGACGCGTTATGATGCACGGTTTGGCGAGAAGTTTTTACACGCGCTTGTGCAGGCAGGTGTAAAACCGGCACTGATTGTGGTGGCGCACACGCCGTTTTCCAAAAGATTGAAAATGTGCAAGTTTCTGGCGCGTAAAATCGGCTGGGTCGATGCACTGCGCTACAACCTAAAATTCTGGCGTGTTTTGCTGCTTCGCAATATAAGCGGGGGAAGATTGTATCGCGCCCCCGACTTTTTGCAGTTTGACGCACCGTTGTTACATTGCACAGATGTCAATGATGCGCATGTGGTGAGCGCATTATGCAACCCTGCATATCACACGATTATTCTCGCCCAATCGGGCATTGTGCGCGACGCATTGTTGGTGCTACCCGATAAATGGATAGTCAACGCACACCCAGGTAAACTACCAGAGTTTCGTGGGGTGGACGTAGTGAAATGGGCGCTGTGGCATAAAGCGCCAGTGGAAGTAACGTTGCATATGGTGCGCAAAGGCGTGGATACGGGTGAGGTGCTGAAGGCTGTGCAGGTAGCAGTGCAGGCAGGCGACAGCATCACGGATATTGAGGGACGTGCCGCCGCAATTTCCATTCAGCTTCTGTTAGAAGCCGCTATGAAAGGCAAGGCAGGCTTTGGTGATCCTCAAAAACAGCCGAAAAGCACTGGAAACCAATATTATCTTATGCCATATAGCATGGTACGCTGCTTGCGCGCGCAATGGCCGGAGATACGAACAAAGTATGTCGCAGATAAGTAATCTTAACATTGCACCCTTTGAGGGGGCAGGTGTGGCAAACCAATTGTTCGCAAAGGATCCTCTGCGTAGGTTTTATAATCTCGATGGGCTCACCGATGTCTTTCTGACCTGCGATGTGGACTGGGCCCCGGACTATGCGATAGAAATGACGCTGCGTGAAATTGAGAAACGCGGCCAGAAATTAACGATATTTACTACACATGATTCGGCTGCACTTAAAAACCCACCCCTATGGCTGGAGGTGGGGTTGCATCCGGATTTTACGCGCAGGCATCCTGCACCGTGGTTCGATGAACGCATGGCGACGTTGAAAGCATTGTATCCGGATGCGGTGGGCATGCGAAGTCATCGTAATTTCTTTGGACAGAATATAGGTGATTTAGCGCGTACGAATGGTCTTGTTTATGATGTCAGTACTGTGCTTTGGAATGAACCTTTCTGCCAGGCACACCGCGACTATAATGGCATTGTACGTTTTGCTTACTGCTGGGAAGACGGCTTGCATCTGGATTTGCACCCAACCTTTGATTTCTCTGGTATTCGTTTGAATACGCCAGGAATGAAGATTCTGAATGTGCATCCGATTGCGGTATTTCTCAATCCGCTGTCAGAAGCGATGCGTAAACCAATCACGAATCGTTACAACGACCTGACCTGCGCCCCAAGAGACGAATTGCAACAGGATGTATTTTCGGGCGTGGGGATTGCAACACTCTGGAAAGCACTATTGGATTGGTTGGTAGAGCATAATATACGCACGCATTGCCTGCGCGATGCGGCAGCGCTTTTAGAGAATGTTGAAGGAGATTGGCAATGTGCGGTCTAGCTGTATTATTGCACCCCAAAAGCTCCGAAGCCGAACTGACCCGCAGGCTAACCGCCATGATGGAAAGCATGCTGCATCGTGGGCCGGATGATGCGGGCACATTTTTTGCGCCCGCCCAGCATCTGGCGCTTGGCCATCAGCGCCTTGCGATTATTGATCCCGAACACGGCAAACAACCCATGCACAGTGCCGATGGGCAATTGGTGGTGGTATTTAACGGCGCGATTTATAATTATCTGGAATTGCGCCGCGAGCTGATTGCAAAAGGCCATGAGATCCATTCATACAGCGATACAGAAGTGTTGCTCTATGCCTACCGCGAATGGGGCGAGGCATGTGTGGAGCGTTTTCTGGGCATGTTTGCCTTCGTGATTTGGGATAAGGCAAATAACCGAGTTTTCTGCGCGCGTGACCGCATAGGCATTAAGCCATTTTATTATTATTTCGATGGCACATCGCTGGTCATGGCGTCGGAAATTAAGGCGCTGTTTGCCTCGGGCCTGGTGATGGCAGAAGCCAACGCTGAAGGGCTGGTCGATTATAACACCTTCCAGTTTTGCTTAGGCGATAAAACCATGTTTGCCGGTGTGCGTAAACTGGAGCCGGGCTTTAGCATGTGTGTGCAGCTTGGCGCAGGCGCGCCAACGCTGAGCATTCAACGCTACTGGGATGTAGATTATACGCTTGATGAATCACATGACGAAGCATGGTTCACCGATCATCTGGCAGTGCTGATTGAAGATGCGGTGCGCTTGCATTTGCGTAGCGATGTGCCGTTGGGCGCGCATCTTTCTGGCGGGCTGGATTCCAGCACGATTGTCTGCATGGCCGCCAATTTACTCAAAGGCGAAACCATCAAAACCTTCACTGGCGCGTTTCACGAAGGCCCGCAGTTTGATGAAACCGCGCATGCAAAAACCGTCGCCAACTTTGCGGGCACACAGTACCACGAAGTGTTTATTCAGGGCAGCGAACTGGATGTATTGTTGCCCAAGCTAATGTATGTGATGGATGAGCCTGTGGCAGGCCCCGGCATGATCCCGCAATATGTGGTATCGCAGCTTGCTGCACAGCATGTGAAGGTGGTGTTAGGCGGG
>JBILFK010000139.1:0-4423 GCA_044351685.1 Rickettsiales bacterium
TTCATCAGCTCTTCGCTGGGTGCTTCATCGAGCGCTTCGAGCTTGCGGTTGATTTCCTGGCTTACCGCACTGGTAGAACCGGAAAGATGCGCCACCGACATCATCATCTCGGTCAGGATTTTTTTGGCGGAATCTGCTGAATTTTTTACAGCCCGCGCCTGCGTTTCTGAAAGAAAGCGCGTGTAAAGCTCATCGAGAATCTCATCTGTCACCACGGGAACTTTTTGGTACATCAGGTCGATTTCGCGCACCAGCTCGCTGGGTTGCGATGCGCCATACGCAAAAAACAAGGCGTAATGGTGCGGCGTCGGCGTCACCTGATGCGCCTGCATCTTGGCGAGTGCTTTTTCGCTGTAACGATAAATTGGGTCAACGGTGCCTGTGCTCATGCTACCCTTTTAGGGAACATTCATAGGTGCCGTCAAGCAACAGCCGTGCTATCAAATCAACAATGTGAAAAATATGGGTGATCCGGCCCTGAATTTGCTTCGCAGGGGCACCAGAAAAGGCTATGAATGAAGCACGTTTATGTCGCTATCTTCGCCCCGAAAATCTGCATCAGAACCCGCCATTCGTCATAATCCGGCTGGACGTACAACGGCTATTAATGCCGTCGAAGAACCCCTGAAGGCCAAGCGCATTGCACGGCCATCACACTGGAAACATGAGGCGCACAGCACGCCTGCTTCTCCCATCACGGAAGTCGATGATAGCCCACTGCCTGCAGAGGCTGCCACGCATAACGATACTGCCATCAGCGCCCCTGCTTGGCGCGAAGACCCTGCCTTTGTGTTGCGCCTGCTGGCGATTGTGGCGTTGTTAAACATGCTGTTATTTTTCAGCTTCCCGTATGGCCTGCGTGATGCCTCGCAAATGAGCGAAACCTACACCCCCATCACCAGTAACCTGATTCTTCCCGAACCTAAGGTTGGCAATGCCGCCAAGCTTACCCTTTATGCCCCCGCCCCGCGCACCGCATCGGAATTGCGCCCGGCTGCGCCTGCTGCAGCGCCAGCGCCAGCGGAAGCAGATGCCAGCCTCGATGCGCCGCGCTGGCTGCGTAGCAGCGATAGCGAGTAGCGATGCGTATCTATGTGGATACGGTGTTTCCAGCCTCAGTACAGCGCGTGTTTACCCAGTTAATTTTGCGCAGCCAGCACGAAATTGCCGCAAGCGCCGCGGATGCCCAGTGCACCCTAAGCCCGGAAACATTACACCCGCCCCTGCGCCTTACCGATATTGCGGCGCTGTTCTCACCTACGGCACCCGCTGCGCCGCTGCCGCTCGCACATGGCTGGCAATTAGTGGTGGCTAACCGCACCATCCAGCACCCTAGCCATGCACCCCTGCACCTCACCGAGCGCGAATGCCTGCTGCTTCGCTATCTGCTGGCGCGCGCGGGCAATGAAGTTTCGCAGGAAGCGCTGATGCACGATGTCTGGCATTACGGTGCCGAAGCGCAAAGCCACACGCTGGAAACCCATATTTACCGCCTCCGCCAGAAGCTCGAGGCGGCATCGCCGCCACCTTGCAGCATTGAAACCACCGATAATGGTTACCTGCTGCTTGTAAATACCTAGCATTTCTGCCATGAAGCGGCAATGAACAGCGCCGCACAGCCCATGATAAAAACCGCCGATACGGTGGCCGAAGCCGCAGAAAAACTGGCGGCAAAGCCAAGCCTTATTGGGCTTTCGCGCGAAGAATTACTGGCGGTTACTGCCTCGCTTGGCTTGCCTGCCTTCCGCGCTAAACAGCTTTGGCACTGGATGTACCATCATGGTGTTACCGATTTTTCTGCCATGCATACCATCAATAAAGCCACGCAGGCACAGCTTGCCGAAAGCTTCTCGATTGCGCGTGCGGGTGTTTCGCGCAACCTTATTTCGCTCGATGAAACGCAGAAATGGTTGCTGAAATTTGCCGATGGCAACGAGGTGGAAACCGTGTTCATCCCCGAGGCACCACGCGGCACGCTGTGTATTTCGTCGCAGGTGGGCTGCACCCTTTCCTGCACCTTCTGCCACACCGGCACGCAGCGGCTGGTGCGCAATTTAACCGCGAGTGAAATTGTCACGCAGTTTTTAGTCGCACGCGATGGCCTTGCCGGTGCCGCACAAAACAGCCATGAGCCCGCGAGAGCGGCGCACAGGACTAGCGAAGCGATATCCGAAGCAAAACAAACACGCATCAGCAATGTAGTGTTCATGGGCATGGGCGAGCCGTTATTTAACTTCGAGCATGTGGTGAAGGCCTGCAATATACTTACCGACCCAGATGGCATTGGCTTATCCAAACGCAAAGTCACGGTTTCCACTTCTGGCGTGGTGCCAAAAATGCGCGAGCTGGGCGAAAAAACGCAGGTGAATTTAGCCGTGTCGCTGCATGCCGTGCACGATGATCTGCGCAACGAAATCGTGCCGATTAATCGAAAATACCCGATTGCTGAATTACTCGCCGCCTGCCGCGATTATGTGAAAATTGTGCCGAACCGCCGCATCATGTTCGAATATGTGATGTTGAATGGCGTCAATGATTCCGAGGCCGATGCCCACGCGCTGGTGAAATTGCTGAAGGATATTCCCTCGAAGGTGAATTTAATTCCGTTCAACCCCTGGCCTGGCGCGCCTTACACCTGTTCTTCCAATAACCGCATTCATGCGTTTGGGCGAGTGCTGATAGCGGCGGGCATTACCACCCCCATCCGCAAAACGCGCGGCGAAGACATTATGGCGGCCTGCGGCCAGCTCAAAAGCCTAAGCGAGCTGAAAAAAGGCCAAAAGGTGAAACTGGATTAGGGCCGCGTTTTGCTATGTGCCCCAAGTGTCACCGCATTTTCTATCATCTGCAAACGATCCTGCGCAGGGCCTCTTCCCGTAGCGCTGGTTGCCTCAATCTGCTGGGCTACCGCATCCACGGCCGCAGGCGACATATCCGCTGTATCCATCGGGCCGGTACTTATCGGCCCTGTCGGCGCTGGGTGGGGATCTGTCACGCTAAACTCCTCTATATCGAGCATAAGGTAGCAATTTTTGCTGTTTAGCACAAGATTTTCGCTGCTTGCAGATGTCTTTGCCACAAATCCTTGACATTCCCGCCGGCTAGGGTATCCATCCGCCTCTTTTTAGCTCATGGGTTCGTAGCTCAGGTGGTTAGAGCGCACGCCTGATAAGCGTGAGGTCGGAGGTTCAACTCCTCCCGGACCCACCATCGCCTCCGTTGGCACATAAGTTTCATGTTAGTATAAAAAAAGCACCCGTTCGGGTGCTTTTTAATGGTGCCCAGGACTGGACTCGAACCAGCACACCTCGCGGCGCTAGCACCTGAAGCTAGTGCGTCTACCAATTCCGCCACCTGGGCACTTCAGGAAGCGGGGATATAAACCGATGCGGCTGGTTTGTCAAATACCGGTTTCATCCCCGATTTGACATTTAGATACTTGAAATAACGGGGTTTTGAGCGATTTTTCTATCCACGATACATTCCGCGCGGCGAAGAGCCGCCTCAAGCCGCGCAGCATCGCTAAGCCGCTTCAAAGTACACTGAGGCAACACCGAAGGACTTTGAAGCGAGGGGGGGATCCAGCGGGTTCATTTCAACACACCGATAACCATTAAAAAAAGCGCCATAAAGGCGCTCTTTGTAATGGTGACCCTACGGGACACGCCAAGCTGAGCTATTGCATTGATTTTTAATTCTATTATTGCGGCTGATTATTTTAGATACCAACAAAAGTACCAACAAATTGCATCCTTGCAATCCGTCATCACACTCATAGCGTATAGGACGGATTCGTATTTTCCAACCATTTCTTTCTAGCAGAAAAGTCCGGCATTTGCGAGGCCAATAAATTCCAAAACTCTTTGGAGTGATTACGATATTTCAGGTGGCATACCTCATGGAGCACCGCGTACTCAAGTACCGGCTTAGGCGCTGCGATTAAATGCCAGTTGAGCGTGACGATACCCTTCTTGGTGCAGCTTGCCCACAGTTTAGCAGGGGTGCCGATTCTTATGCCCCGATATTTTACTCCTAGTGCCTCACAATAGCGCTTTGCCATGTGCCTAGCGTCTTCTTTAAGTCGGTCTTTAAGCCAAAAGGTGAGTTCTAAGCCCACACAGCCTTCCACCTGCGCTTCCGGTAGCGTAAGGGGTTCTCAGCCATTTTCTCAGTGAGCACTTTCTTTAACTCCGTGCCTTTGCGGATAGCGGCGGTTCTTATTTCTTCCTCTGGTTTGGCAGTTGTTTGAAAATCCTGCCAGAAATCAGGGTCAGTGATGTTACGAATTTTGCAGATAGTGGATATGCCTGTCACATCTAAATGAGTGTGTATCATTTCGCGGATTTTCTCGCTGTAGTCACTGAGTTCCAGTGATTCTTTTTGTTCAAAAACCTGTGTGGCGTACTGAATAAAACCAGCAATC
>JBILFK010000029.1:0-13812 GCA_044351685.1 Rickettsiales bacterium
TGGCGCAGCACAAACACTGGCGCGCAACGTTGCGGATTTAGCATTTAAGCTTGAAGATTTACGCTTTCAGGCCGACCGCGACATTACCGAAGCTGTGAACGCGGTAAACTCGACCATTCGCGAGCTGGACGGCGTGAATGTGGGGCTGGCAAGTGCAAGCGTGCTTAACCAATCGAAGGCTGGGCTTGAAGATCAGCGCGACCAATTGCTGCTTAAGTTATCAAGGGAATTCAATATTAGCACGACGTTTGAAGCGAGCGGCGCGGTGAGTGTGTATGTAGGCAATGGTATTACCTTGCTTGGCGATGGTACGCGCCATGAATTAAGTTATATTCCGGCTTCTTCGGCAGAGGCATTTGCGAACGATAGCACGCTTACCCCACTGCGCGTTATCTCGTTCGATAAATCAGGCAGATTGCTGCCGAACCCCAGCGACTTAATTAGCGGCACCACCGATGCTGGCATCACCACCAATCTTACTGGCGGTAGCATTAAGGCGCTGAAAGATATTCGTGATGACATTATCCCCGAAATCCTCACCCAGCTGGATACGTTAGCTGCAACCTTGCGCGATGAGATCAACCGTATCCATAATGATGGCACCGGATTTCCGCCTGCACAGCAGCTTACGGGCACACGTTCGATTAGGGGAGATGCAGACTATAACTGGTCGGGCAAGGTGCGCATTGCCGCGCTTACCCCAAATGGCGAGCCAATTGCAGCGCCCTTTGCCGATGAAAATTATACTGGTTGGCGGCCATTGAATTTGGATTTAGATTTTCTTGATTCTGGGCAGGGCAAAGGCAAGCCCACCGTGCAAACGATTGTGGATGAAATTAACAATCATTTCCGTGCGCCATCGTTCAAAACAACGCTTGGCAACATGAACAATATACAGCTGGTTTCCGATGTAACCCAGCTGCCAACCATTCCGGCAGAGTTCAAGTTTGATTTTGATCTAGAAAATATCTCGAACGGTAGCAGCAAGTTTTTCGTGAACGGTATTACCGTGCAAAATAACGTGGGCACGAATATCACGAACATTACGCAAGATGTGCCGCGTTTTACGGTGGACCCCGTAACAAGCTACAGTACCACCCTTGGTTCGAACGCGGTGCAGGTGCGCCTGACATCGGTACCTGCAGGCCTGCAACTAGGCGATTATGTGTTTTTAAGCACGCCGCCCGCAGGCTTGTATAACGGTATTCCCGCAGCGCAGCTTGGTGGATTTTTTCAGGTAAGCAATATTTCGGGTAACGATATAACCATTACGGTATCGGCAACGGTTGCCACCGCCAACGGTTTTGCGGCAGGTGCGGGTGCAGGTGTTACGGCAAGCCCAAAATACGATGAAATTACAGCGGGCGACAAGCGTCGCACACGCGATGCGGGCGGTGTTATTACCGCCGATTTAACCCTTGATAGCACTTCGCCATTTTATGATGTCACGGTGGATGTGGCGACGATTGATGAAAGCGGCACCTTTACGCTTGGCACGATTACCTACCGTATCATTAACCAGGCCTTTAATTTGCTAAACGATCGTTATGATGCAAGTGTAGCCAGTGGCGGAGCAACACGCGTTGCACCTAACACAACGCAAGATGCACTGCGTGCTATTCTGGTGGATGCGGATGGTGTCGAGCTGCCAAAAGTGAACGGTGCTTATGACCCAACACAAGAAGGGTTTTTAAAAATACTGGGCGGTAACGATCAGTATGCCGTTGGCATTGATGAGCTGACATCGAAGCAAGAAGGGCGCAATTATGTGGTGCCCATCGAAGAAGGTACCAATCGTGGCTTCTCGCACTTTTTTGAACTGAATAACTTTTTTGAGAGCAACCAGCCTGTTACCACTGGCGATACGCTGAAAGGTAGCGCTCTGAAAATGAAAGTAGCGCAGCGCATTATCGATAACCCCAACCTTATCAGTATGGGCGAACTGGTACAAACGCCGCAATCGGCAGATCCTGATAGGCCACGCCAATACACCTATGGCCGTAATATCGGCGATAACAGTATTGCCCAGCGACTGGGTGAAGCAGGCATTAATACCATTGATTTTGATGCTGCCGGTGGCTTGCCGCAAACCAAACTCACCTTCAACGGCTACACGGGTGAATTGCTTGGCTATGTGGCATCGCAGGCGGCGAATGCGCAATCAGAACAGAAGAGCGCGGATATTTTGCTGAATGGCTACAAAGAACGATCTGACGCTATCAGCAACGTGAATTTGGATGAAGAGCTGGCCTCCACGATTGTGTACCAAAATGCCTATTCGGCATCGGCGCGCATCGTGAGTGTGGTTGATCAGCTGTTTAGTGATCTTATCGGCTTAATAAGGTAATGTTATGACATTTGCACGCGTCACCAATTTATCGGTTTATCAAAACACATTTCGTAACGTGCTGGATGCGCAAGGCCAGTTGGCAAAACTGCAGAGGCAGATTTCCAGTGGCCTAAAAGCTGGCAATTTTGAAGAGCTGAATGGCCAGGTCGAGCAATTTACATTTCTTGAGGCGCGCACCAAACAGGTACAGCGTTATCAGCAAGCTAATTCGATTGCCGAAGCGCGGTTGAAAACCGCCGACCAATCGCTTGGCCAAATCGAAAACCTGACCGATGACCTTGAAAATTTGATGGTTCTTAGGCGTAACCCATCGTTTGCCGATAACGTGAATTTTGCGCAGCAGGCACGTGACTTCATGGCTGCGGTGGCATCCGAACTTAATGCCTCGTTTGAAGGCCGCTATATTTTTGGTGGCACGGCAACCGGTGCGCCACCCGTGCCTGACCCAAATGTAGCCCCCGTGAATTCTGGGGTGCCAGATGCAAACTATTACAAGGGCAGTTTGCAGAATGTGAACTACCGCGTGGACGATAACATTAATCTCGATTTCCCGGTACGCGCCGATGCTGAGCCGTTTCAACAGCTTTTTGCCGCTTATAACCTTGCGCTTGAAGGCGACGAAACCGATGACGACGATAAGCTGCAACAGGCAGTTTCTCTGATTCAGCAGGCACAGGAAGGCATTACGGCGCAACGCGGCAAGGTGAACAGCGCAACACTGAACGTGCAGCGCGTGAATGATCGCCATAAAACCTTAGAGCTTTACTGGAAGGGCGTGACCGAAACGGTTTCAAAAACCGATACGCTGGCAGCCTCGATTCAGGTATCTAATTATGAAGCAGTATTGCAGGCGAGTTTTCAGGCCTATTCACGCCTTACCCAGCTTAAACTAAGTGATTTCCTGTAATTATGAGAGATAAACAAAAGTAATGTCACACTACCCTAGAATGCTTGCAACCCTCATGAACTGTGCTAAAGTGCAGAGAATCTGCCCTTTGTTGTGGAGGTCGCCGTATGCAACCCACTAACCACACCAAGGAGGCACCTATGTATCAGGGAGAAATTCGCATGACTGGAAGCGGCACCGCCGTTTTAATGCAAGCAGCCATCGATGTGCAGCAACGAGAGTCGCAATTGCCAGAAACTGAAACCATTGATACACGGTTCGGCAAGGTAACGATTTATCGCCGCAACCCGATTGTATTCCCGAACGGTATGCTTGGCATGCCCGATAAATTTCAATTCTGCCTGACCGATTTTCCGGTCGAAAAACTAGGTCGTTTCAAGCTACTGCAATCGCTCGACGATTATAACCTTAGCTTCATCACGCTGCCGATTGATATTGATAACTCGATTGTTGCACGCGAAGATTTGGATCAGGCCGCAAAAGATATTGGCGTGCCTATTGAACAGATGGCTGTGCTGTTTATTGTTTCGGTGCATCGTGAATCTTCGGGTGTAAAACTTTCAGTGAATGCACGCGCGCCTGTACTTATGAATGCCCCGCGCCGTGTTGCGCATCAGTATGTATTTGGTTCAAGCAAATACGACATACGGCACCTAATCAGTTTCTAGCATGAGCTTTTTTGCATGACGGCGAACGCACAGCGAACCACAGCAAGCGGCGCCGAACACGTGCAATTACTTTCGCAGGCCGAACAGGCGTGGCGGGCAGGGAGGCCAGCCGAAGCGTTGGAGCTTTGCCGCAAATGCGAAGAGGCGGGTGCTGCCTTACCCGATATTTATGGAATGCAGGGCGATATCTATACGCAACTCGGTAATTTACCGATTGCTTCGTCGTTCTATGAGCGCGCGATTGCGATGGATACGACAAACGTCTCGTATGTTTTAAAGGCAGGCCAGGTGGCGCTGATTCGTCAGGATTTACCTACGGCGGAAACATCGTTACTGCGCGCTGTCGATATGCAGCCCAACCTGGTGGCGGCGTGGAAAGGGTTGATACAGCTTTATATGCTGCGTAACCAACCTGATGCGGCACTTGATGCGCTCGAGAAAATGCGCAGTTATGACACTTCGCTCGAAGCGGATGGGTTTACCGCCATGGTGCTGTTACGCTTTGGCGATATAGCGCAGGCTGAAAGCTTTGTTTCACTGCTTGCTTCGCGTGATGCAAGCTACCCACGCTTACCGTTATTTATAGGGAAGTTGGAGCTTGCAAAACAGCGCCACGATGTTGCAGAACCGCTATTACTTGAGGCATGCCGGCGCGATGCGCGCGACCACGAAGCGCGCTATGCGCTTGCCTTACTTTACTGGCGCACCAAGCGCTTTCAGCTTGCGAATGATGCTATTATTCAGGCCTTGGCCATTGCACCCAATATGCTTGAATATGATTTTTTTCTGGTGCGTTTGGCCACTGAAACATTCCAGTTTGAAGCAGCCGAACAATTACTGACCATGATGCATATGCGTGAACCTGAACATTCGCTTATTTTAAGCGAGCTATGCAGTGTATATTTGCGGCTTGAAAAGTTTGATCAGGCAAAAGCGCTGACCCAAAAACTTATGCTGTTAGACCCACAAAATCAGGCTTATGCGCATCAGCTTGCGGCGATTGAAGGCAAAACCACTTCGGCATCGCCCGATGCGTATGTACGAAATTTATTTGATCATTACTCTGCGAAATTCGATGACCATCTGGTGGGCAAACTTGCCTACCATACGCCGCAAGCGATTGCTGAAATTGTGCTGCGTGTTCTGAAAGATCGCGAAGTTGAAGCAAAAGGCCTCTCGCTGCTCGATTTAGGGTGTGGCACGGGCTTGAGTGCAGAAGTGCTGGCCGATAATACCACCCACCGCGTAGGGGTTGATTTATCACCTAAAATGCTTGCGCAGGCAGAACAGAAAAAACTGTATGCCTCGCTGCACGCAGAAAATATCGTGGAATTTTGCGCGCGTGATGAGGCGCAATATGATCTGGTAACGGCGATGGATGTGTTTGTGTATATTGGCGACCTAGACCCCATTTTTGCTGGCATGAAAGCGCGCGCAACCCCTGATGGGCTTATCGCATTCTCGGTTGAAAATGGCGATGATGCCGCACCGTATGTGTTGCGCAAATCGATGCGCTATGCCCACGCGGCTGAATATGTTGAGTCACTTGCAAAACAATATGCGCTTACGATTGTCGCTAAACAGGCAACCGTGCTGCGCAAAGAGCAGGGCAAAGATATGCAAGGCTATTTGTATGTGCTGAGCCCATCATGAGCCAGATGCTACAAACCACCGCCACCAAACAATTCCAGTGTTTGGGTGATGCCTGCGAAGATACATGCTGCAAGGGGTGGGGCATGCAATTAAGCGCGCAGACGGTAGAAAAATACAAAGCCGAAGCCCCCGAACTGCTGGATGCAGTAAGCAGCGGTGAAGCCGAATTTATTATGAAGCGCGACCCGCAAACCGATTATTGCGTGAAGTTCGATGCCGGCTGGTGCGGTGTACATGCCAAATATGGCCCCGAGTTTTTGGGCGATGCCTGCCATTTTTTTCCGCGTGCTACGCGGGCGCTTGGCGATGTTGCGGTGATGACGATGGCACCTTCGTGCCCGGAGGCTGCGCGGCTTATGCTTTACGGTGAACAGACGTTTGCGCTTACCGCGCGTGAAGATACACGGGTGCCGCACAGCCTGAAAAACTATTTGCCTGAGGGCATGGATGCTTCGCAGGCCTTAGCGCTGCATCAGTGCTTCATGGATGCTGCCGCCCCTGCGGATGCAAATGCAGCGCGTGCGGTGATGCGGCTTTATTTGTTATGCGAAGGTCTGGCTGCGCAGCCGCAATCACAATGGCTGGAGGCTGCAAATTTTTATTTGAAAATAGTGGATGGCCGCCTGATGCCACCCGAACCAGTACTGGCAGATCCGTTGCATGTGTTAAATGCGCTGCAAGGGTTAGTGGGGGCGGCAAAAGCTTCTAACCGCCCAAGGCTGATGCGGGTGATGGATAGCATGGCCGATGCCATGCAGGTTACGCTGCATTGGGATACACTTGCTGTTGATGTTTCCGAACACACAGCACAGCGCGTGCAGGATATGGATGCTGCCTGGCGCGAGTTTTATGCGGAACAATATGACGATGTATTAAAGCGCTATCTGCAAACGCAACTATCGTTAGCGTTGTTTCCCTTTGGTGGGCTGGGCAAGGATGCGCTGGAGCGCATGCTGGTGATTGCGGTGCGCGTGGCGACACTGCAAACAGCATTATCTGCCGCAAGCTTTTTACACGAAGATGTGCTGCCGCCAGAAGAAGTGGTGCGTATTGTGCAGAGCATTTCGCGGTTTCTCGACCATTTATCGGACCCTGAATTTTCGCTGAAAATTTATGCGGAACTTGGCTGGAACAGGCCATCACGACTGCGTGCATTGCTTGGCGATAGTGCGGCCTAATTTTTTCACGATATTTTTTTCGTGACAATTCTGTGAAAATATGTTTTTCTGAAACGTGAAGGTGAGAAGTGTTTGTTCTGCAAAGGGCAATTCTTCAAACCGCTTTGCCCCGATACTCCAAGAGGAGTCTATCGGGTGCAAAGACCAAGAAGAGACTAAAACTAAGGATTAAAACTACCGCGTTAACAAAAAATTAACTTTTTTCCGCTAACGCTAAGACATGTTGAGAGGCGAAGCCGATGTATGGCATCAAGACTCAACGTGAAAATCGTGAGCAAGTAGCTCGCTTCGTTTAACATCCAAGTAGGAGACAACCATGTCTATCAACTCCATTAATACTAACATTGCCGCTTACTCGGCGCAGCGCAATATTGGCACTGCATCGTCGTCAGCAGGTTCTTCTATCGCACGTTTATCGAGTGGTAACCGTATCGTTCGCGCATCGGACGACGTAGCAGCACTTTCGGCTGGTACTTCGCTTCGTACCAACGTGAGCACCCTGCGTGTTGCACTTATCAACTCTTCACAAGGTTCAAGCCTGCTGCAAGTAGCCGACGGCGCACTTGCTCAGATCACTGACATTTTACAACGCCAGAACGCCATCGCTGTACAGGCAGGTTCGGGTACGCTGACCTCTTCGGAGCGTAGCTTCCTTAACCAGGAATTCCAAAACCTGAGCTCAGAGATTGATCGTTTGGCAACCCAAACCAACTTCAACGGTGTAAACCTGTTGGATGGTGCGTTTGAAGCCTCGAAACTGGATGATGCTACCACGGGTGCTAAACAAGCTTTTGGCGCGCTGCGCTTCACTGCTTATGCAACGGCCAACACCGTGATCATCAACGGTATCACGATCACCGGTACCGATGGTGCGGCAACTGCCGAGGTCATTGGTACCTCGCTGACTTTCGGCACCGTTGCGGGTGATTCGATTGCAACTCGCGTACAGCGTTTGGCAACGGCACTCAACGCTTCGAACGATCGTGCACTGAATGGTGCATCGTATGTTGCGGTGAACGACACGCTGGAAATTCGTAGCCGCGCCGGTGGTTTGGCTAGCCAGTCGTTCCGTTTTGCTACAACGGGTACTTCAACCACGGTTGCTTCGGGCCGCCTTACCAACACCGCCAACACCTTTTCTCTGGAAGCGGCAAATGATGTTGGTGTAGGTTCCGGTGATATCAGCGTAAGCGGAACAGTGGGCGATAGCTTGCTTGCAGCGCAAAACGCTGCTCGTGGTAACGTGACACTGAACTTCAGCAACACATCGGAAAACTTTGATGGCAAAACCATTAAAATTTCTAACGGTGTTGCAGGTAACTTTATTACCTTCGAATTTGATAACAACGCCTCAGTTACGGAAACTGCAGCTCTACGGGCTCTAACTATTCCTGCGTTTGCTACAGCTGCCGTACCAACGGCCGCCGAACGTGCAGCTGCGTTGGATGTAGCTGTTGGTGTAATCAATTCGTATGCTGAAACCAACGTGAACACCAACTTTTACACGCTTGCCCAGATTCGTGCACGCCGCGATGGTGATAACATCGTCATCGAGCGTACCGATGTAGGTAACGCGACCATTACAACCGGTGTTGCGCTGGCGGATGCGATCGCTTCAACCTCGACCAACGTGACCACCACGGGTTCGACGACGTTGCAGAACGGTTCGACCCAAGGTGTGGTGACCACAGGTGTTCGTAACGCAGGCTTTGTTGGAACGGTTCAGGGCTTTAAAGGCACCTTTAACTCGACCAACAGCGTAACGTTCGACCTCACTGTCGGTGATAGCACCTACCGTGCGGCGAACGTGAACGTAACCAACGGTACCACCGCTACTCCTTCGGTGATTCGCTTCACTTCGGAAGATGGTGACTATTTCGATATCTCGTATATCGGAACCGGTATCACTGCTGCTAACCAGAACGATGCGGATACGTTAGCGCTGCGTCTGGATCGTGCGTTCTCGACGCTGCAGTTCAACCAAAGCCGCGATATCCAGAACTTTGCTGGTATCGGTCGCGCTTCGTTGAACCGTGGTAGCTTCGGCGATAACGTGGTGTTGGATGATATCAAGGTTGCTGAACCGGTAACGGGTTCAACCAATGGCAAGCTTACGTTTGTCGTTGATGGTGTGAACTATGTTTCGGCTGCTAACATTGGTACGCAGCTTGGTGCCAACGGTATCTACCGCTTTACCAGCGAAGCCAACGCAACTGAGTATCTGGAGATCCGCGTAGGTGCGGCAACGGTTCAGTTTAGTACCTCGACGCAGGCAGCTGCGCTTGAGGCACAACTGAAAGCCGGCTTCGGGTTTGAAGCTAATGGTGCTCCGTTGGCCTTCCAAGTGGGTGTTTCTGCTTCGGATAGCCTCGATGTATCGTTCGGTGCCGCTAATACCGACACCATCTTCAGTGGTCAAACGCTCGATGTACTGACTCAGGAAGCTGCATCAACTGCAGTGGAAGTGATTCAGGCCGCGATCGATAAGGTGACCTCGGTGCGTGCAGAAGTCGGTGGACTGCAATCGCGCTTTAACTTTGCTTCGGCAAACGTTCAAAGCTCGCTGCAGAACCAGGATGCCGCACGCGGTGTTCTGCTTGACACCGATGTGGCTGCCGAATCGACAGCCTACGCGACTGCTCAGGTGCAACTGCAGGCAGGTATTGCGGTTCTCGCTCAGGCGAACCAGCTGCCGCAGAACCTCCTGAAGCTGATCGGGTAATTGAACTCAGCAACCGCCTAGCAGCGGTATAACAAGAGGGTGGAAGGCTTCGGCCTTCCACCCCGACGCTGCAAACGGGGGGGAGATGACGATGACAGTAAATTTTCCAGGAGGGGGGGGAGCCCCCGCAGTCCCTAGCCCAAGAAGGGTGGAACAGCCTATTGTCAAAACCAGTTCAAGTGACAATAGCACAGCCCCACAGAAGCCAGAGATTCGACTGCCAGACCAAAATCTGACAGACCAAAAACGCGCAGAAACCGTGCAACGGGTAGCTCAAGCTATTCAACGTGATTTCTTTGCGGTGAGTGACACGAAATTCACCATCTTTAAAGACGGCGCCGGTCAATATATCACGCGTATTACAAGCCTACGTGATGGACGGATAACATATATTCCAGAGCCTAAAATTTACGAGTATTTGGATCGTACGCTATCGTCGCGGCATTCATTGGTGGAATTAAGCGTCTAAAACTTCAAGTTGGCGTACAACTTGCAATAAGGTATAAAGGCCCGTGCTCGAACGAATTGAGTGCAAGGGTAAGTGCGGTTAAAAGACGGGAGTAGGATATGGTTTCGAGAATTACGCTTGGTAACTTTGTCACCAACAAAGATGGCAAGACAACGTTAAATGGTTCGCAATCTGGCCTAGACACCGCATCGATCGTGAATTCACTGGTGGAAGCGCGCAGGCAACCTGCGGTAAAATTAGAAAATACCAATAAAACGCTGGCGAGCAAGCAAACGGCACTCAAGGATTTACAAACCATCCTGACGAAGTTTAAAACTGCTGCCGATAATTTACGCAATCCCCCTGGCGTGCAGAATGCCAGCAAAAACATCTTTGAATATCGCACCAGCGCACTTTCGGCCACCGGGGGTTTTGCTGCCTCGAATTATCTGGGCATCACGGTAGAGCCCGGCGCTACTGCACAAAGCTTTAACGTAACGAACATTCAACAACTGGCCAAGGAAACCCGGCAAGAGACCGGTGTTTTCTTGCTGCCCGATACGACGACGGCATCGGCGGTTTCGGGTGCGCCTGCGCCTGGATTGTTTACGGCTGGCACCTTCAGCCTGCGCACCATTGATGGTTCAGCGGCACCAAACATTACTTTAAACGCAGGCGAATCGCTGCAGACCGTTGCCAACAAATTCAATGAAGTTAGCAACCGCACCGGAATCAGTGCCAATATTATTAAGGTGGCTAGCGGCGTGCCTGATAATAGCTATAAAATTATTTTTACCGCCACTAAAACAGGCTTAACCACTGGCTTTGACCTGAACAACCCTGCCACGGTAAGCGCGAATCCGAACGATGTGTTTGGCAATGTTGCGGTAAGCACCACGCAGCCAGCCCAAGATGCTCGGTTTTTTATTGATGGTATTCAGATCGATCGGGAATCGAACAATATCAACGATGTGTTTACAGGTATTACGTTTAATTTGAAGCAAGCCAATGCAGGAATCACCTCAATTAACGTGGCCGTGCAGCCAGATACCGAGATTGTAAAATCGGCGATTACGGCATTCGTTGATGCCTACAATGAATTTCGCTTGTTTGCTGCCAAGCAAACCGAACTGGGCGATGATGGTTTGCCAGTGGAAGGTGCGCTACTTACCAACGACAATACCTTGCGCACAGTTTCTTCGCAGATTGGTGGCGAAATGTCGCGCGTGGTGGCTGGTATCTCCGATAATGACCCATCGCGGCTTGCCGATATTGGCCTTTCTTTCGATACCTTCGCAGGGGATGATGAAAACCCGCAAACCCGTAACATTCTGACGATTGATAGCGATAAGCTGGCCTCAGCGCTTGCCGCAGACTTTGATGGTGTACGCGGCGTATTTGAATATCGTTTAAAATCCGATAACACACAGCTGACAACGTTTGCACGTACAAACGCATTAAACATCAGCAGTTTCCAACTGACGATTGATCGCACCAATAATATTTACCGTGCCGACTATTTAGATGAAAATAATGTGGCGCAGCAGGTTTTTCTGGATGGCACCGCCATTTCTGGTGGTGGAGTTTCGCTGGCTGGCCAGAAGGGAACGGTGCTGGAAGGGCTGCAATTATTATATTCCACGGCAGGCGATGCCTTTATTAACGTGACAGTGAGCCAGGGTATTGGCGACCGCGGCTATAACGCGCTTAACAGCATGCTCAATGATGATAGCGGCTTGCTTACCAACGCGATCACCACGCTCGATGATCAGCAAAAATCGAACGAAGATGAAATTACCAAAATCGAAGATCGTTTGGTCAGCTACCGCGCGCAGCTAGAGGCGCAGTACTCGGCGCTGGAAGAAGCCTTGTCAAAAGCGAATAATCTTTTACAATTACTGCAAGCGCAATCGGATGCGCGCAATAACAGCTAGCGTGATATAGGAAGCTATGCATCAAGACGTCTATAAAGCTTACCACCGCGCTACCCACACGGTCGCAAAAACCCGGCAAGTGGTGATGCTTTACGATGGTGCCCTGCGTAATCTGAAACAGGCAAAAGATGCCATGATTGCGGGCGATGTGCCCACACGCTTTCAAAAATTGGTGCGTGCGGGCGATATTATTATGGGCCTGCAATCGAGCCTGGATTTTGATGCGGGCGGCGATGTTGCCAAAATTCTCTACGATTTTTACTCGAGCCTCGATGCGCGCATTCTTTCGACATTGAATGGCAATAACACGGAACTTATGGATCAGCTGATGCAGGAAATTCGTGACATGCGCGATGTCTGGGAAACGATCGATAAACAGCAAGGTGATGTTCCTGCCGAGCCTGCGGCAAATTCTGCTGCGGCAACGCTGAACCCGGTCACGGTTTCGGCCTAACCATCTGATTTTTAATTCTCCGTAACTGGCACGCGATTTGCTTAATACTCTATGAATATTCATAGGTGTTGCCATGCAACTTTCCATTATTAGTCTTCTTATTCCCGGTGCTCAGGCGGCGGTATTGCCACAAGCAGATGCAGGTGACGCAGGCGATGCCTCGTTTGCCAGTTTGCTTGGCACCAGCGATTTGCTTTCCGGCAATGGGCAATCGGCGCCCGGCCAACAGCAAAAAGGCGATTTGCCGATTGATGTGGCGGCTAATTCATTGATTGCGCAGGAAATCGAACCAACTGCGCTGCTTCAGCACGCGGGCCAATCGCATGCTGGATTAGCTGAATTATCGGGCGATGATATTGCGCATCTCAAGCAGGCACTTGCCGATTATTTTTCAGCGCGCGGCGATGCGCCAACGCAGAATAACGACGAAAAAGATCAGGCGTTGCAGGAGCTGCGCGAGCAGCTGGAACAGATGGACGCATCGGCAGATGCCACCACTACCGATGCACTGATTCAGCAATTACCGAGCGTAGAAGGTGAAAAAGATAATGCTGCGCGCGCAGAGATCACAAGCCGGATTCTTGGGTTTATTCAAGGTGCGCTTAAAAAAGCACTAGCGATAAAACAGGCCGCGAAAACCGAACAAGAAGCCGCTGATTACACTTTAGATGATACTGCGGTTAACACACAAACCAAAGCCGCAATACCGCTTTGGGTGCAGCATATTGGCGTGAAAGAAGCTGCGCTGCCGAAGATTAATTTACCTGCTTCTGCAAATACATCAGCGACTAAAGGCGTGGTTAAAACCGAAAATGCCAGCCTCAATAACGAGGGAAGTAACGCGAGTGCGACGGATGACAATGATGTTCTAGATGCATTGGCACAGATTGATAAGGCGGCAAAAAAATCGGATGCAGCGCCTAAAGCGGATGACGCCAAACAAGATGCCGGAAGCTTTATGGCAGCACTGAATGAAAGCGGTGCGCCCGCTGAATTTCGCAGCGAAGCGACAGCGATTGCTACCGAACCCAAATTGAATATTACGGCAACTTCGTCCAATGCACATAAACTGGTAACCTACACTGAACAAGCCAAGCATACGGTATCGCCGCATGTGGTGGCAGATCAGGTAGTGGTCGCGGTGAAGCACGCAAAAGAAGATGGCATTGAGCGCATTACCATTCAGTTGCAACCCAACGATCTAGGCCATGTCGAAGTGAAGCTGGAATCGCACAGTGATGGGCGTTCGCATATTGTGTTCACTGCCGATAAAGCCGATACGCTTGAAGTATTACAGCGCGATGTGCGTTCTCTGGAGCGCTCGTTGCAAGAGGCGGGCATTAAAACCGATGCCGGCACCATGGAGTTTAATTTGCGCCAGCAACCACAACCGCAAGCGCAGATGGGCGGCGGCCAAGGCCACGGCAACCCACAATCCCAGCAGCAACAGGAAGCCCTTGCACAACAGCTTTCTGGCAATGCGGATGGAACAGAACTG
>JBILFK010000140.1:0-4361 GCA_044351685.1 Rickettsiales bacterium
CAGAAACTTGCGCCTGTTCAATCAATGTAGGTAAATTGCTCACATTCACACCGGAACGCTCCAAAGAACCCATCAATTCTTGCTGTGCCTGCACAAGAAATCGACGAGCATCTATGGCTTCGGCACCCTCAAGGTTATAAATACCCCTAATAGCTTCAAGAACTCCACTATAAGCCTCGCGGTCTTGGGCAGGCGCAACAGCAATTTTTGCCTGAAAAGCATCGAGTAAAGCTTGTTCTTGATCAGTAATGGTCATAGGAATTTAGTTTAACACCAAACCCCTTAACAACTTCTTAAGGCTGCAGGGAAGTTTAGCGGCCCTTAGCCTTCCACACGATAATTCGGCGATTCGCGGGTGATGGTGATATCGTGCGCGTGCGATTCTTTCAGGCCCGCGCCTGTCATCCGCACAAATTTGCAGTGCTGCTGCATGGCGGCGATGCTGGCATTGCCCGTGTAACCCATAGCAGCTTTCAGGCCACCCACCAGCTGATGGATAACACCTGCCACCGAGCCCTTATACGGCACGCGGCCTTCCACCCCTTCGGGCACCAGTTTTAGGCTATCGGCTACTTCCTGCTGGAAATAACGGTCGGCCGAGCCGCGCGCCATCGCGCCCACACTGCCCATGCCACGGTAGGTTTTATAGCTGCGCCCCTGAAACAGCACTACTTCGCCCGGGCTTTCCTCAGTGCCGGCAAACAGGCTGCCGAGCATGGCAACATCAGCGCCTGCGGCAA
Source organism: Rickettsiales bacterium (assembly GCA_044351685.1). Classification (GTDB taxonomy): domain Bacteria; phylum Pseudomonadota; class Alphaproteobacteria; order Rickettsiales; family UBA3002; genus JALHRI01. Next base: position 741 of record JBILFK010000140.1, read on the forward strand.
TCGCTTTGGCGAAATCGCCGGAATATTTAATGCCGCCATCGGCGATCAGCGGAATATCGCGCTTACGTGTCACTGCCGCCACATCGAGAATCGCCGAAAGTTGCGGCACACCCACCCCTGCCACCACCCGCGTGGTGCAAATGGAACCCGGGCCGATGCCTACTTTCACCGCATCGGCACCGGCTTTTATTAGTGCTTCGGCGGCCTCGCCCGTGGCAATGTTGCCCGCAATTACCGCGCAGGCGCCTGCGGCCAGGCTTTTAATTTGTTTTACGGTATCGATCACGCCTTTCGAGTGGCCATGCGCGGTATCCACTACAATCACATCCGCCCCGGCTTCCAGTAGCGCGCGGGCGCGGGCAATGCCTTCGGGCCCGGTACCCACTGCGGCGGCGGCACGCAACCGGCCGAGGCCATCTTTTGCCGCCAGCGGAAAACGCTGCGATTTTTCGATATCCTTCACAGTAATCAGGCCAATGCATTTATAGGCATCATCGACCACTAGCAATTTCTCGATACGGTGCTGGTGCAAAAGCCGTTTGGCTTCTTCGCGGGAGGTGCCTTCTTTCACGGTAACAAGTTCGCGGGTCATCAGTTCGGAAATTACTTGTTTCGCATCCGAAGCGAAACGAACATCGCGGTTGGTAAGGATGCCCACCAGCGTGCCATTCGCTTCCGTTACCGGTACGCCGGAAATGCGATGCTGATCCATCAGAGCATAGGCTTCAGCAAGTGTGGCCGTTGGTTGTATCGTTACCGGATTGATTACCATTCCGGATTCAAACTTTTTCACCTTGCGCACTTCATCGGCCTGCGAGGCGAGTTCCATATTCTTGTGAATCACCCCGAGCCCCCCATGCTGAGCCATGGCAATCGCCAGGGTCGATTCGGTCACCGTATCCATTGCCGCCGACATCAGCGGAATGCCCAGCGTAATATCTCGCGTTAGGCGCGTGCTGGTATCGGCATCTTTCGGCAAGATTTCCGAGGCGGCGGGCTTTAGCAGCACATCGTCAAACGTTAAGGCAAGGGGGAAGGTTTCATCTAGTTTTGCAATCGACATAATTGGGGCTTTCTGGTTGCCGTGGATTGCAGTGCTGCATTGCATGAGTTACGGGGAAAGTCAATGCGCGAATAAGCACCATCCTCTATGTGTCATGCCGCACTGGTTGCGGCATCCGGATTTTCTTGCTTTCCTTTACGCAATACACGCAGACCAAACCCCGCAACACGTGCGGGGTGACCAAAGTAGTTACCCCTTAAACCCCATCGCCACCACATAGCTCTCTGCCGAATCGGCGCGCGACGATTTTGGCTTGGCGTGCTTCACTGTGGTGAAGCGCTTCTGCATTTCCTTGAGCAATTTGCCCTCGGTGCCGCCTTGCCGCACTTTGCACACAAACGCCCCACCAATAACAAGTATTTCGGTAGCGAAATGATATGCAATTTCGCACAGATGGATAATGCGCAAATGGTCGGTAGGGCCGTGGCCGGTGGTGTTGGCTGCCATATCGGAAAGCACAATATCGGCCTTACCGCCCAGCGCATTGGTAATCATTTCAGGCGCATCATCGGCTAAAAAGTCATATTCAAAAATCGTGGCATCGGCCACTGCATCCATGGGCAACAAATCAATCCCCACCACACTGCCCTTACTGCCGATACGCTGTGCGGCCACCTGTGTCCACCCCCCGGGGGCGCAGCCCAAATCGACGACTTTCATGCAGGGTTTCAATAGCTTAAACTTTTCATCGAGATCGATTAGCTTATAGGCCGCGCGGCTGCGATACCCATCGCGCTGGGCTTGCTGCACATACGGGTCATTCAGTTGCCGCTGCAGCCACCGCACCGACGAGGTGGTACGCCCGCGCGCAGTTTTCACCTTCTCGCCAACGCCGCGCGAGCTGGTGACTTTTTTTCCGGTAGGTTTTTTGGGCATTCAGCTCTCGTTAATTTATGGGGTGACGCAATGGCTATGCGATTTGTATCTTTAATGGCTATTATAACTATGTTCCGGCATGCCCTTCACGCATAAGGGATACAATAATCCCCTCACGCACACCGCGATCGGCGATGGTAATGCTATCGATGGGGAAGGTACGGGCGATGGCTTCGAAGATGGCGCAGCCCGAGAGAATAAAATCGGTACGTGCCGAGCCAATGCAAGGGTGCGCGGCGCGCTCGGCATGGCTCATTTTCATCAGCGTTTGGGTAGCCCCCCGAATATCCGAGATAGAAAGTTTTAAGCCGTCCACCTTGCTGCGATCATAGTGCGGCAGGTTCAGGTGAATGGCGGCAAGCGTAGTGACAGTGCCGGAAGTGGAAAGCATCTGCACATTATCGCGCCAGATACGCGTGGCGATGCCGTTGGTTTGCTCGAGCGGCGCTAATAAACCGCAGATTTTCAGCACGATTTCCTCGAAATACATCTCGGTATAGCTGGGGCCGCCGAATTGCTCCGACATATTCATTACGCCGTAAGGCAGCGATAACCAATCCTGAATCAAATGGCGTTTATGCGAGTTAATGGGCTGCTCGTGGTCGATGCGCACCCACATAAATTCTGTCGAGCCGCCACCAATATCGAACGCCAGCGCATAGCGGGTTTCCTTAGAAAGCAGCGACGAACAGCCAAGGAACGCAAGCCGCGCCTCTTCTTCGTTCGAAATAATATCAATGGTAAGCCCCAATTCGCGCTTCACGCGGGCAAGGAATGCCTCGGCATTGCTGGCGCGGCGGCAGGCTTCGGTGGCCACAAAACGCGATTTACTGATGCCATACCGATCAAGCTTCGCCTGGCAGGTGCCGAGCGCTTTGAGTGTGCGGCGCATGGCTTCTTCGGAAAGCTCGCCGGTTTCACTCACCCCTTCGCCAAGCCGCACGATGCGGGAATAGGAATCAATGACTTTCAGGGTTTTATGCTGGGTATGCTGGTGAAAAGCGGGCTTGGCCACCAGCAGGCGGCAATTATTGGTGCCCAAATCGAGCGCAGCAAACAGCTCGCTGGCGGCGGCATCTTCCGATGGCGCCGGGCGCAGGGGTATCACCTGTGAATGTTCGTGGGGCATGTGGGTAGTTTAACCGCAATGCCGCGTAAGCGCAACTAAAGCCGCACACACAAAAACGCGAAGCAGGATGGCTGCTTCGCGTTTCAGGTTTTTAAAATAATCGGGTTATAGCTAGGCTGTAAGTAATGCTGGCTGCTGACTGGGTGGCGGGACATGATATACGGCTGGAACTGAAACTGGGTTTCCCGAGCGTTCGGCACCATTACCCGTTTCGAGCTCTGCTCTGCGACCTGCTCCTCCGCCTAGAATATAGGCATCAAGGATAATGCATTGCGCATCAGTAAACTGATATGCATTTTTTACCCCTTCGCGGTTATTTCTGTACGCGGCAATAAAAGCGTCTCTTTCAGCTGGCGTATCAACTACCATGGTATTACCGCCTCTTGTGATTGGCTTTTTCATAATAATTTCTGCTGTAGCCTGCAACCCACCGGTTTCCCTGCCAATACGAATTAACGCTTCGATATTACCCGCAATACTTGTATCAAAGGCACCGGAAGGATCTATAGATCTTGCCTGCGTAACGAATGGGTTCACTGCCTCACTCGCACGA
>JBILFK010000141.1:0-4356 GCA_044351685.1 Rickettsiales bacterium
CTTTTTTAGCTATCCGGTGTAACTAGCCACTCCCTTTTACGTGCAGGTGCGCGTGGGGTAGGCTGCAATACGTGGGTTCAATTCGCGCCTAAATAACCATGCAACCCTTTGATAGGTATTATTTATGGCCTCTTCTTCCGCTCTGCGCAAAACCGATTCAGACACTGAATTTTCTACTGGCGAAAATTTCGCTGAACTCTTTGAACAACAAGATTCATCCTCCGTTGCTGAAGGCAGCGTGGTAAAAGGCACGATTGTTGCCCTCGAAAAAGACCTTGCGGTCATCGATGTGGGCCTCAAGTCTGAAGGCCGCATTCCTTTAAAAGAGTTTGGTATCGCTGGCCAAGCCGCTGAAGTGCGCATTGGCGATGTCTATGATATTTATATCGAAAAATTTGAAAACAAAGATGGCGAAGCCCAGCTTAGCCGTGAAAAAGCGCTCCGCGAAGAATCATGGACGAAACTCGAAACCCTGCACAAAAACGCCACCAAAGTGGATGGTGTGATTTTTGGCCGCGTAAAAGGCGGTTTCACCGTGGACATTCAAGGTGCCGTAGCCTTCTTGCCAGGTAGCCAGGTTGATATTCGCCCCATCAAAGATATTGGCCCGCTGATGAATGTGAAGCAGCCCTTTATCATTCTAAAAATGGATCGTCGTCGTGGTAATATCGTGGTATCGCGCCGCGCCATTATGGAAGAGTCACGCGCCGAGGCACGTACCGAACTTCTCGATAAAATTTCAGAAGGCCAAGTGCTGGATGGTATCGTGAAAAACATCACCGATTACGGTGCGTTCATTGATATGGGCGGCGTCGATGGCTTGCTGCACGTCACCGATATTTCGTGGAAACGTATCAATCACCCATCGGAAATGTTTGCGGTTGGCGATTCGGTTCGCGTGATCGTGACCAAATTTGATGGCGAAACCAAGCGCATTTCGCTCGGCATGAAACAGCTGGAATCGAACCCATGGGAATCGATGAAAAATCGCTTCACCATTGGCGAACAGCTGCATGGCAAAATCACCAACATCACCGATTACGGTGCATTCGTTGATCTGGGCGATGGCATTGAAGGCCTTGTGCACGTTTCCGAAATGAGCTGGACGAAGAAAAACGTTCACCCATCGAAACTCGTGGCAAATGGCCAGGAAGTTGATGTGAAAGTGCTGGATGTGGATGTGAACAAACAGCGCATTTCGCTCGGCATGAAGCAGTGCATTGTGAACCCATGGGAAGCTTTCTCGGGTGAATTCAAAGAGGGCGACACCGTGAATGGTGAAGTGCGCAATATCACCGATTTCGGCCTGTTCATTGGCCTGAAAGGCGATATTGACGGCCTTGTTCACCATTCTGACATCAGCTGGACAGAGCCCGGCGAAGAAGCCATTAAAAACTTCAAAAAAGGTGATAAAGTGGAAGCCCGCATTCTCTCGATCGATACCGAGAAAGAGCGTGTTTCACTAGGCATCAAGCATCTGAGCGAAAATCCGAAAGGTGATACGCTGGCTGCCTTCAGCAAAGGCCAAGTCGTGACCTGTAAAGTGCTTGAAGTGCAAAAAGATGGCATCGAAGTAGAAATGAACGATGGTATCAAGAGCTTCATCAAGAAGGTCGATCTTTCGCGTGATCGCCAAGATCAACGCACCGAGCGTTTCAGCGCCGGTGACCGCGTGGATGCAAAAATTGTCAGTGTCGATAAGAAAACCATGAAAATTGGTCTTTCGATTAAGGCGCTGGAACAAGATGAGCATAAACGCGCTATCGATGAGTATGGTTCGTCGGATTCCGGCGCTTCGCTCGGCGATATTCTCGGTGCTGCCCTTACCGAAGCCGGTAGCGGTAAGCCCAAGAAGAAGTCGAAAAAAGACGACGACGACGATAGCGACGACGAAGAATAGTAATCGTTTCATGGGGCATACATTTCAGGTGTATGCCCCTTTTACTTTGAGGCCACATGCCGCTCACCTCAGATCAAATCATTGATCGCAGAAGATTAAAAAAATCCATTTCCACATGGCGCGGCCTCGCACTTTTGCTTGTGTTTGCAGTGATTGCCTTTGCCTCGCGTGATTATTTTGGCAAAAATATCGGAAAGATCGTAGATCGCAATTATGTTGCCCGCGTGACCATTGAAGGCATTATCACGGATGATAAAAAACGTGACGAGATACTCGCAACAATCCGCGACGATGTGCACGCCAAAGCTCTGATCGTAAAGCTGGATACCCCCGGCGGCACCGCACTTGGTGGTGAAGAACTTTACTTGCAGTTACGTGAAATTGCTGAAGAAAAGCCTGTGGTTGCGGTGATGCGCACGCTGTGCACTTCTGCCGGATATATGACAGCTTTGGCAGCCGATCGCATTTTTGCACGCGAAAGCAGCCTTACCGGCTCGATTGGCGTGATTATGGAAAGCGTTGAAGTATCCGAACTTGCTAAAAAAATTGGCATTACACCCATTGTAGTGAAATCCGGCGAATTCAAAGATGCCCCTTCCATGTTCCGCCCTATTAATGCACGCGAAGAAGCGGCCGTTGCCTCCGTGGTCACTGATGCCTACGAACATTTCAAAGAATTGGTCGCTAAGCGCCGGCCACTAAGCACCCAAGAAATTGTAGCCATTGCCGATGGCCGCGTATTTACCGGCAGGCAGGCACTGGAATTAAAACTGATTGATGCGCTGGGCGCTGAAAAAGAAGCCATAGCCTGGCTAGAAAAAGAAAAAAACATCCCCAAAAATCTTGATATTCACGACATTGAGCCCAAACCAGAATACGAGCACTTTTTAGAAGCCTTACAAAAGGTTGGCGGATTTGACCTGTTCGCAAAAGAATTTCTACCGCTTGACGGATTGGTAAGTATCTGGCATCCTTCAATCAACTAACTACATGAATTGAAACGTATTCATGACAAAATCTGAACTCATTGTTCGTCTGTGCAAGCGTTACCCGCATCTCTATCATCGTGATGTGGAAGTGCTTGTTGGCACCATGTTTGATGAAATTACCAAAGCCTTATGCGCCGGTGATCGCGTGGAACTGCGTGGCTTCGGGGCATTTTCGGTGCGCACGCGCGATGCACGCGCAGCCCGTAACCCTAAAAATGGCACCACAGTGAATGTGGGCACCCGCCATGCGGTGTATTTCCGCACTGGCAAAGAACTGCGCGAACGCGTGGTTAACGTCATCCCCAAAGATTAGTAAACGCATTGTTTGCAGTGCTTAAATTCCTCGCCTATGCGCTGGCTGCGGTGATTATTGTAACGCTTATTTTAAGCAACACCCACCCGGTTTCCTTGGAATTATTTATTATCCCCGCCGTTACGGTGCCGCTTTACGCACTTATCGCGGTTGCGTTTATCGTTGGGCTTTCGGTGGGGCTGCTTTATGCCGCCAAATGCGCGGTGGTAAGGCGGCTTTTTTCGCCTGATTCCTCTTCATGAGCACTGCTATCAAATATTGTGGCCTGCGCGATGCGCAAACTATTGCCTATGCTGCTGCTCAGGGGGCGGTGTTTGTTGGGCTAGTGCATCACCATGCATCGCCGCGCCATCTGCCACTTGAGGCCATGAAACATCTGACCGCCAGCGCCCCGCCTTCGGTGAAGCATGTGGCGGTTTTGGTGGCGCCCGATGATGCGATGCTTGCCGAATTGTTCCGGCATTACACGCCGCACTATCTTCAAATACATCACCTTGCCGATGCGCGGCGCATCGATGAAATCGGCAACCGTTTCGCTGTGCCAATGATTACTGCGATGTCTATCAGCAGTGCTGAAGATTTAAGCGGCCTGGCTGAATTAGAAGCGGTAAGCGCGCATATGCTGTTTGATGCAAAAAGTTTTGGCTCTGGCCAGGCTTTTGATTGGAATATATTGGCGCAGAAAAAACCCATAAAGCCGTGGTTTTTGGCGGGTGGCTTGCATGCAGGGAACGTAACAGAGGCCATAAATGTGACAGGTGCGCCGATGGTTGATGTTTCAAGCGGTATTGAATCTGCACCGGGAATAAAATCACCAGAAAAGATTGCAGATTTTTATCGCGCCGTGCTAGAAGCTCGGCCATGAAAACATCGCTACAACCCGATAGTTCCGGACATTTTGGTGAATTTGGTGGCCGCTACGTTGCGGAAACGCTGATGCCACTCATTTTAGAAGTAGAGCGCGCCTACCGCGCCATGCGCGATGACCCTGAATTTCAGCGTGAGTTTGATTATCTGCTCACGTATTACGTAGGGCGCCCCTCGCCGCTGTATTTTGCCGAAGCCCTTACCAAGCATTTAGGCGGCGCAAAAATTTACTTTAAACGCGACGAGTTGAACCACACTGGTGCGCATAAAATCAATAACTGCATCGG
>JBILFK010000142.1:0-4348 GCA_044351685.1 Rickettsiales bacterium
GCGCTATCTGTGGGGGTATCGGTTGCAAAAATCTGATCGTTTGCCGCGGCGATATCCACCGAATTTTGTGCCACATCATCGCCGGTAATTTGGTCAATCGAGGGCAGCGCAGGTGGTGCTAAATCTGCAGAAGCAGAATCCGCATTTGCGGCTGGTATCAATTGTTCGGGTGGAAGTTGCAGGGTTGGCACCGCGGCCACTTTTGCATCACTTTTCGCTGCCGGAAGTTCGGCGGGGGGCAGTGCAGGTTCACTGTCTTTTACATCTGGCAGTGAAATATTAGGTAGTGGTATTGGTGGCTTTGCCTCAGTTTTTTCTTCAGCAGGTTTCGCAGCGGGTTTTTCAGCAGGCGGTGGCGGAACTGACTCTAGCGCTTGTTGTTTTTCAGCGTTTTCTGCCACCGGGTCAATCACGCGGGTAGTGTCAGAAATCATGCCTTGTTGCGCGGGTTCTTTGGCAAACATGGCAGCCACACGTTGCGTGAGTGTGGGCGATAACGCATGCTCATCATTCTTGTTTTCTTTTTCAGGTAACAGCGGCAACTCGGGCAGCGCGCCTTGCTTCTGCGACGAGGCCACTAGCACTTCTGGCGCGGCAGGCGCCGGGGGATTGGGCATCGCAATAGGCTCTTTCAGTGGCGGTATCGCAGGCGCCTCTGGGGCTTTAGGTTGTTCAAGTTGCGAAAAATCCAACCCAGAAATATCGGGCGCAGGTGCAGCAGGCGGCGCTGCAGCAATTGGTGGTGGTGCTGGCGCTGCAGCTACTGGTGGTATCACGGGCGGAATCGCTGGCGGTTGCGCAGCGGCAGCAGGTAATGCGGCGGCATCAGGAAACGCGGGTAACTCTGCTGGCAATGGCGGTGGGGTTGCACCCGCAGCTTCGATAGGGTCTGGCAACACCGGAGGAATAACTTTTTCTACCCGCATCGGGCTTCCGCTGCCGGGCGATGGTTTTTCGCCTGGTTTGGTTTCTGCTACGGGTGGCGTCGATGCCTCGGCCACTTGTTGTTTCACATCTGCTTTCGGCGCTTCAGCGGCAATCACACCGTCAGGTGTGGCGGTCGATGTTTTCGGCACTTCTGGCTTGGCTGGCAATGGCTTTGGCGCTTCAGTTTTGGCCTCAGTTTTTGCCGCAATCTTCACTGGCTCAGGCTCGCTGATGGGTAGCCTGCTTGCAGGCGATTCGCCACGATAAAACGGCATGCCACCTGGGGAAGCAACCACACTCGGCGCGCGCGGCGTTGGCGAATAGGGGTTTTCCTGCGGTACTTTGCGCTCTTCTTCGGCGGGCTGATAGCGCGGCACCGTGGTGCTACTTACTTCCGTAACGGGTGCGGCGCCATACGGTTCATCAAAGGGCGCGGCACTAGTGGAAAGATTCTGCAACACATCAAGGTTCACCTCAACACTCGGTTGCTGCGGAAGGCGCGCCTGCGCGGCGGCGAAATCTGCCGAAAAAAGCCACAAGCCTGCGCACAGCAAATGCTGACAGAGCCGACGGTGAAAACGCTCGCGAAGCCGAAACATGATTATCGTTTTGTTTTTGATTGCCGATAGAAGGATTGTGATACTACAGAGCGATGTGGCAAGCCGCAAGCATTTCTGAAAATTCTTTCTCTAGTATTTCCAGTGGCTTAAACTGCAACCTTTGGGCAGTCGCTGATGCGTGGCTCAACTTACAGCAACATTTTAAACACGCCGCTTAAGCGAATGATTTTCTTTTTGAAATAATTCCATGCTACCCATTGCAGAATGCCGCCAACTTCAGTAGCGTGCAGACATGACTATTTCTCCGATGCTTCATATTATGCGTAAAGCCGCTATCAAAGCGGCCAAAGGCATGCGCCGCGATTTTGGCGAAATCGAAAAATTACAGATCTCCAAAAAAGGCGTGGCCAATTTTGTCACCAGCGCCGATTTGCGCGCCGAGCGTACCTTAATCGATGAGTTACAAACCTCGCGCCCCAAATTCAGCTTTCTCACCGAAGAAAGTGGCGAAATCGAAGGCGCCGATAAAACTCAGCGCTTCGTGATTGACCCGATTGATGGCACCACCAATTTTATTCATGCGATTCCCTATGTGTGCATTTCGCTGGCAGCGCAGAAGTTAAGCGAAAAAGGTACATGGGAAACGCTCGCAGGCGTGATTTACGACCCCATCCACGATGAATGTTTTATGGCCGAAAAAAATGGCGGTGCATTCGTGAACGATTATCGCCTGCGCGTATCGCAGCGTAAGGATGATCATTTGCTTTCTACATCTGCACCGCGCAAATTCCGCCAGGATTATGAATCCACACTTGCCACTTTCACTCGCGTAACTGCCTCGGGTGCGGTGGTGCGTTGCTCGGGTTCAGCAGCGCTCGATTTAGCCTATGTTGCCGCCGGCAGGCTCGATGGCACGTGGTATAATCACCTCAATGTGTGGGATATGGCCGCCGGTGAACTGATGGTGCGCGAAGCGGGCGGAACCGTCAGCACGCCATCGGGTGAGGCGTTAAGCGGTGAAGCAGGCGGCATTTTTGCTGCAAGCCACCATGCCTACACATCCATTAAGCCACTGCTCGTCGCTTAGGCGGCTTCAATCGTTTCGTTTTCGCGGCGCAATTTCAGGCCTTCTTTTATCGCGCGGTTAAACGCCTGCACTGCCGCTGCTGCACCTTCGGGGTGTTCCCACACTGCGTTAATTGCCGCAATAAAATCCGCGCCAGCGGCCACCATTGGCGGGCAGTTTTCCGGTGTCATGCCGCCAATCGCTACGCATGGCACAATCGTGTAGGCTTGCCACCACTGCAAAATTTCGGTGCTGGGTGTGCCATATTTTGCAAGCTTCTCGGGCGATTTCGAGCGTGTCGCGAAAAATGCGCCAAACGCCACATAATCGGCACCCGCCTCACCCGCTTCCATCGCCAGATGGTTCGAATCGTGGCAGCTCACCCCAATCACGATATCTTCGCCAAGCTGCGCGCGCGCATCGGCAAGCGCCATATCTTCCTGCCCTAAATGCACCCCATCGACCGCGTGGGTTTTCGCTAAATCAACGCGGTCATTCAAAATGAACGCCACACCATGCGCGCGGCAAATGGGTAAAAGGGCAGCAATTGCCTGCGAAATCTGTGCATCGCTGGCATCTTTCAGGCGCAGTTGAAATGCGCCCACATCGCCTGCGGCCAGCGCGTTTTGCAGTTCTTTGGCAAATGCTTCCACCACCATCGATGGCGGCGATATCAGATATAACCGACACGGGTGGGAAGCTGTTTCGCCTTGTTCTGCCATAACCCTCTAGTGCTTTTTATACACGCCAATAATATCTGCAAGCAGTGCCAGTGCTTCTTCGCGTGGGCGCTGAAAGCTGTTGCGGCCAATGATCGAACCATCGCCACCGCCTTCCGCAATACCACGAATTTCATCGAGCACTTCAGCGTTCGATTTTGCACCCCCGCCCGAGAAAATCACCAAGCGGCGGCCACCAAACGTGGCCTGCTTCACATGCGCAATGCGCTCAGCCAATGTGCTGCTTGCAATTTTTTGCTGTTCATACACTTTCTTGGCTTCGGCCTGCTCCAAAAAGGCTGTTGGCGGCTTCACCTTAATGATATGCGCACCAAGCAGTGCCGCAATATGCGCAGCATACGTGGTCACATCAAAGGCCGTTTCGCCATCTTTGCTTAAGCCTTCGCCGCGCGGATAACTCCAGATCACCACCGCCATGCCAAGCGCTTTCGCTTCGGCTGCCAGTTCACGAATTTCTTCGAACATATCGTACGCCGCGCTCGAACCGGGGTAAATGGTAAAGCCAATCGCTGCGCAGCCAAGCCGCAAGGCATCGGCCACCGTCGCAGTCACCGCCTGATTAGGGGCATCGCCCTTACCACCGAGTGAATTATTGCTGTTCACTTTCAGAATCAGCGGAATCGCACCCGCAAACGTATCCGCACCCGCTTCCAACATGCCAAGCGGCGCCGCATAGGCATTCAGCCCGGCATCGATCGCCAGCTTGAAATGGTAATGCGGGTTATAGGCATCAGGGTTAGCGGCGAAGCTGCGCGCTGGGCCATGTTCAAAGCCCTGATCCACTGGCAGAATCACCATTTTACCGGTGCCGCCTAATTTGCCGTGCATCAGCATGCGCGCAAGGTTGGCTTTGCTACCTGGCGAATCCGATTCATACCAGGAAAGAATTTCTTTTACCTTACGCGTTAATGCCATGGGGCGCTCCTTGCAAAAAAGTCTGTACATGCTCTAGCGATGAAAGCGAACCTATGTCAACCGCATCCGCAGGATAATCCGCAGTAAACATTGCCTGCATCTGCGCGGCAATAGCTTTTAGTTTATGCTGCATCTCGGGC
>JBILFK010000031.1:0-13582 GCA_044351685.1 Rickettsiales bacterium
TTCAGAAATTGAGTTGGTGAAGTTAAAAACCCGCCACCCAAGCGCACATATCATTGCCCACCCCGAATGCCCTGAAGCCTTGCTTGGCTATGCGCACCATATTGGTTCTACTTCATCATTATTGGGCTTCACCGAAGCGCGGGCAGGGCAGGAATTTATTGTGCTTACCGAGGCGGGCATTTTACACCAAATGCAAAAACGCTCACCCGGAAGTGTGTTCCACCCGGTGCCCAGTGCGCTTGATGGCGGCGCGTGTGTGGCATGCAATACCTGCCCCTACATGAAGCTAAACACCATGGAAAAACTGTATCTGTGTATGCAAAACCGCACGCCCGAACTGACGCTCGACCCATCGCTGATTGTGGCTGCACGTAAACCTCTAGAGCGTATGCTTGAAATGTCGACAGGCATTGCTTCCACCGCGATTAATCGCCATGCGTAGCCGCCTCGTTGTTATTGCTGCACTGCTCATGGTACTTGCTAGTGCCGTGAACTGGTATATCAGCGTGCAGAAAGCGCATGCACATATCGAAATGTCGTTGTTGCATTGGCGGCAAGAATTCAAAAAAACCAACCCAAACACTCGCATTCAATACGATGCCATTCAATTTTCCGGCTTTCCCTTCGCCACCAAAATTGTTCTGGTGAACCCCACGCTCTCTACCATTGTTGGCAATGAATCGTTTGCGATTGGCTTTACCGAGGCGGCGCTCGTTGAATCGGGCGCAGAAGGGTTTTACACGCTGGTAGTGCCTGAAAACAAGGGGCGGGCTGTGTACGCGGTGAACGGAAACGCGCCCGAAGAATATCGGGTTTCATGGGATAATGCCGTGCAAATCATGTTCACTGCCTACGACAAAACGGGTGTGAAACCGCGCTTAGTGAACACCACGCCCATCAGCGATATTCGCCTGATACTGCCAGAAAAATTACAACTCACCGCGCAGCTTGGCACCAAATCGCGGCCAATTCGTTTTGATTACCCAGAAATTCAGCGGCGCGCGATTGGCATGGAACGTTCTGTTCCCCCCGATGTTACGCCATTATTGCAGCTTTCAGTTGGTGTGCTGCGTGAGGCGTTGGTGTTTCAATAAACGTCATTCCAGAGCTAGCGCAATCCAATCTCTGATTGGTAAACAAAGCTACATCTGGAATCTATTTGGTGGATTCCAGCTTTCGCTGGAATGACGAGCTGGGTTAATATGCCCGTATCTCAGTCTGAATACTTGGGGCATCAGGAATACCTGTATCGAACCTTACATGGTGCTTGGCATGATGCGTTGCGCCATCACTTTTAAACCACACGGCACTATGCGCCAGCCACTCTGCATCATCGCGCGCGGGGAAATCTTCGCGGGCATGCGCGCCGCGGCTTTCAGTGCGTTCGCTTGCCGCACGCAAGGTGGCGATGGCCTGAAGCAGCAGGTTTTCGGTTTCAAGCGCATAAATAAGATCGTTGTTCCATATCGCGCCATGGTCGTTAAACCCAAGCTGCTGTTGAAATTCTTGGTGCAGTAGGCGCAGGCTATTCGCGCCCAATTCAAGCATGGCGGCGGTGCGGTAAACAGGGGCGGCATCGCGCATGGCGGTTTGCATGCGGTGGCGCAGTGTATGCGGCGAAACACTGCCGTTCGCATGTAAGCGCGCATGAAAACGCGTAGCGTGGTGTTCCCATAGTGCATCCGGTAATTCTGGCAGTGTGGTGGGCGTAAGATGTTCGCGTGCGTAATCGCCGGCATCTTTGCCAAACACCATTAAATCAAGCAACGAGTTGCAGCCCAAACGGTTGGCGCCGTGGCACGAATTGCAGGCAGCTTCGCCAATCGCCATCAGGCCGCTTACCACGGGTGCATCCGGCGCGCGCAAATCGAGCACCTGGTTATCGACGTTGGTGGGAATGCCGCCCATGGTGTAATGCACCGTTGGTACTACGGGAATGAGTTCGCGGCGCGGGTCGCGCTGCAGAATGGTGCGCACGAGTGTATCGACATAGGGCAATTTTTCGCTGAACACATTTTCCGGTAAATGCCTCAGGTCGAGCAATACATGGTCACGCTTTTCGCCAGCGCCACGCCCGGCGCGAAGTTCTTGCACCATGGCGCGGGCAATCACATCGCGCGAGGCAAGCTCCATGCTTTGCGGAGCATAACGTTGCATAAAACGTTCGCCTTCACCATTCAGCAAATAACCACCTTCGCCGCGCGCGCCCTCGGTAATCAGCACGCCAGAACCATATAGGCCGGTGGGGTGAAACTGCACAAACTCCATATCCTGCAAGGCAAGCCCGGCGCGCAGCACCATGGCATTGCCATCGCCGGTGCAGGTATAGGCGGCGGTGGTGGCATCATAAACCTGCCCATAACCGCCCGTAGCCAAAATGGTGAGTTGTGCTTGAAACACGTGCAGCTGGCCGGTGGCCAGTTCCCATGCGAGTGCGCCGTGGCAGTTGCCTGCATCATCCATAATGAGATCGAGGGCAAAAAACTCGTTAAAAAATTCAGTGGGCTGGCGGGTGGCGCGCTCAATTAAAATTTGCATGATGGCTTGGCCGGTGCGGTCTTCGGCGGCGCAGGCGCGAAAGGCGGGGGCTTTGCCATATTCCACGGTTTGGCCGCCATAAGCGCGTTGGTATATCTGATCGGTCTCATCGCGCGAGAAGGGAACGCCCCATTCGGCCAGCTCCATAATGGCGCGCGGCGCTTCTTTGCACAGGCGGGCAATGGCATCCTGATCGCCTAACCAGTCTGAACCGCGCACGGTATCATACATATGCCAGCGCCAATCATCGGTGCCGCGTGTGCCAAGTGCTGCGTTAATGCCGCCCTGTGCTGCCATGGTATGACTGCGTTGTGGTTGTACTTTGCTTACCACTGCTACGCGCAAATTGCTTTGCGACGCGGCGATTGCGGCGCGCAAACCGGCGCCGCCCGCGCCGATTATAAGAACATCGTGCTGGTGGCGCATGGGTGCTGTGGGCATGTTTGACGCGTGCGGCATTCTCGGTATATGCTGCCTAGATAGCGCAAGGAGAGGCATGATGCAACGGAGTCAGGATATTCAAACATGGCTGATGCAGGCATTGCAGGAAGATATTGGCCGTGGAGACATGACATCGCTGATGGTGATTCCTGAAACAGCAGAGGCAAGTTTTCAGTTTCGCGCCCGGCAACGGCTGGTGGTAAGCGGCGTGCATTTCATCGGCATGCTGGCAGCTATGGCCGATGAGCGCTTGAAATTCGAAGCCCAATTAGGTGATGGCGGCGTGCTTGATGCGGGTGGGGTGCTGGCAAAACTTTCTGGCCCGGCGCGTTCGATTTTATCGGTCGAGCGCGTTGCATTAAATCTTGTTCAGCATTTATCAGGCGTGGCAACACTGACTGCGAATTATGTGGAAGCGGTGGCTGGAACCGGCGCCCGCATTGTCGATACGCGCAAAACTATTCCCGGCCTGCGCGATTTACAAAAATATGCGGTGCGCTGCGGCGGTGGCTATAATCATCGGCTGGGGCTGGATGATGGCGTGCTGATCAAAGATAACCATATCGCGATTGCCGGCAGTATCACCAGCGCGGTAGCCGCAGCCCGAGAAGCAACGCCGCTACTTACCAAGATTGAAGTAGAATGCGACACCATCGCGCAGGTGCGTGAAGCCGTTGCGGCGAAGGTGGATGTGTTACTGCTCGATAATATGCCGCCCGATAGGTTGCGTGAGGCTGTGGGTATCGCCAAGCCTGCGGGTATTCTTACCGAAGCATCGGGCAATGTGTCGCTTGAAACGGTGCGCGCCATCGCCGAAACCGGCGTGGATGTTATTTCCGTGGGTAAGATTACCCACTCGGCACCTGCGGTAGATATTGGCTTAGATGCTGTTTAACACGGCGTAACGTTTACAGCGCTTCGCTTATCTTACCCCTGCGCCGCTTGCCATGCTCAGGCGTTTGGCCGCCATAGGCATGCCGCGTGTGCCAAGCCCAATTTTTTTGGCAAGTTGGCTACGCACTTGGGCATAGTTTGGGGCAACCATCGGGTAGCTTTCCGGAAGGTTCCAGCGGTTGCGGTACTCTTCGGGGGTCATATCGAAGTTGGTTTTCAAATAGCGTTTCAGCATTTTAACGCGTTTACCGTCTTCCAGGCACACAATGAAATCAGGCTTTACAGAATCTTCAATGGCCACCTTCGGAGCGCGTGAAGGCTTGCTAGGGGCAGGCGAGGTTGCGCTTACGGTTTTAATTTCTTCGCCGCGTGAAAGGGCGGCAAGGGTTGCATACACATTGGCAGTAAGCTGTGTCAGGTTCATTTGCTCGTGCGGGCGATTGATGATGTATGCGCTGACAATTTGCGAAGCTGCCGAAAGCAATACATCGTGCGATGCGCCTTCGAGTGCAGAAGCTTCCTGCTGGGCAGCAAGTGAGAGTGCGTGAACCGATTTTGACATAAAGCCTCCGAGCGTAATCGTGAATTGCTTGCAATTGTTTTTAAATATTATGGGTATGGTTATAGTAAAAGCCGGCCGCAGCGTCAAGTAATCCACAGAAAATGCGGTTTTTCTTGCGAAACCAGCTGCTTACCTTATGGTGCGGGGTCACGAGAGGGTTATGGCGGCCACGATTGAAAAAAAGTGCATTGAACGCGGGTTAAAAATGACCGGCCAGCGCCGTACTATTGCTAAGGTTTTGTCGGAATCCCATGACCACCCAGATGTGGAAATGCTCTATCAGCGTGCGGCAAAGCTCGATGATAATATCAGCATTGCTACGGTGTACCGCACGGTGAAGTTGTTTGAAGAGTCGGGTATTATTGAGCGCCATGATTTTGGCGATGGCCGTGCACGTTACGAAGAAGCACCCGAAACCCACCACGATCACCTGATCGATGTGAAAACAGGGAAGGTGATTGAATTCTCCAACGAAGAAATTGAAAAACTGCAAGAACGTATCGCCCGCGAACTTGGTTTTAAACTCGTCGATCATCGGCTTGAGCTTTATGGCGTGCCGCTGAAAGATAGCGAGAAATAAGCCATGGCATTTGAACCCGTATTCGAGCCAATTTACCAAGGGCAGTTAATTGTGCGCTTGGCACAAAATCAGGCAGAAATTGAGGCGGCTCAGCGTCTGCGCTACCGCATCTTTTGCGAAGAAATGGGGGCTTCCGCCAATCAGGAAGTTCGCACACAAAAGCGTGATTTTGATAAGTTCGATGACGCCTGCGATCATGTGCTGGTAATGGATGATTCACGCCCTGCCGATGAAAAAGTGGTGGGAACCTACCGCATGCTCACACGCACAAACATGCAGAAACTAGGCGGATTTTACACCGAAACCGAATACGATATTACGGCGCTTAAAACATTCGAGGGCGAGATCATGGAGCTGGGCCGCTCGTGCGTAGAAATTCCCTACCGTACACGCCCAGTGATTCAGCTGCTTTGGAAAGGCATTGGCGCCTATATCACCGCACGCAATATTACCCTGATGTTCGGCTGCGCCAGTTTTTCGGGTATCGACCCAAAAGCGCATCAGTTGGCGCTATCGTATCTGCACCATTTTCATTTGGCGCCACCAGAAGTTCGGCCACTGGCGCTGCCGCAATATTATACCAATATCAATCTGATGGCCAAAGAAGCGATTGAAGCTCGCCTTGCGCTACAGGCGCTACCAACACTGATTAAAGGGTATCTGCGGCTTGGCGGGTGCATTGGCGATGGTGGCGTGATCGATTATGCGTTTAACACCACCGATGTTTCGATTGTGCTGCGTACCGATGCTATGGCAGGCCGTTACGCTGATCGTTACACGCCAGAGAGCGCGTAGCGCACGTGCCCAAACCTATTCGCATGTTAGTCCCGATACGCGCTGCACTTGCGGTGTTACTGATAATGCTTATGCTCCCGAGCGTTTCCGTGTGTTGGGCGCTACGATTTAACAAAGCCCGCGCATGGCAAACACAATTGTTTTTCAAAGCAGCGATGCGTATTTTCGGAATACGTGCCACGGTGGAAGGGGCGCTTTCTAACGCACGCCCACTCTTGTTGGTGTGTAACCATGCCAGTTATCTCGATACATTCGTGCTGGGTTCGCTGATGCCCGTATCGTTCACACCCAAACGCGAAGTGCGCAGCTGGCCTGTGATTGGCTTTATGTGCGTGCTTGCCGATTGCGTATTTGTGGAACGTCGCCGCAGCCATATGCAGGAAGCGCGTAGCGAAATGGCATCGCGCATTCAGCAGAATAAAATTCTGTGTATCTTCCCCGAAGGCACCACCAATGATGGTGTACATGTAAAGCCATTTAAAAGCGGCTTTTTCAGCCTCGCTGAAGAATATGCCCTGCCGGTGCAACCCGTTACGCTGTGCTATACCAAACTTGCAGGCAAACCTATTCCAGATGCCATGCGGCATCACGTGGCATGGGTGGGCGAAGATACGTTTTTTGGGCATTTTTTACGCTTCATGAGTTATGCGTCGCTGGAAGTACAGGTGGTGTTTCACGCGCCACAACATATGTCGGCATTTGCTGATCGTAAGGCGCTTAGCCAGTTTTGCGAAACAACGATTGCTGGCAGCTTAAAGGCACAGCTGGCGCGGAGTGCTGCGTGAGTTTGGTGGAAATTACTGAAGGTGCCTATGGCGTGCGGATTGATTTACGCTACGCCACTGCCGATAATTTTACGGGCGAACCAGTGTACCGTGCAGATGCCAAATGCTACCTACATGCCGAAGCCGCTGAAAAATTGAAGACGGCGATTCAATTGGCAGGGGTGCAGGGTTATAGTTTCCGCATTTTTGATGCCTACCGGCCAACCGAAGCGCAGTGGAAACTTTGGAACCACACGCCTGACCCTAATTTTCTCGCCGACCCCAATAAAGGTTCGCCGCATTCGCGGGGGGCGGCGGTGGATTTAACGCTCTGCGCACCTGATGGCACTGATTTAGATATGGGCACCCCGTTTGATGCATTTACGCCTTTGTCGCATCATGGTCGGCTGGATATTTCGCCCGAAGCGCAGTGTAACCGTTTGCTGCTGATGGGCATTATGACCACCGCCGGGTGGGATTTTTACCGCAACGAATGGTGGCATTATCAGCTGTTCGATGCGCGGGCGCGCCTGCCGCTTTATTCAGATGCCGAGGCTGGCACAGCAATGATGGGATAGATAAAATTGCACGGTTTCTTAAATCTTCCTTAAAGTTCGTTTGTTAATGTGATAGGAGATTCCACGTAGGAGTACCAACCATGTCTGTGACCTCTATTGCACTTTCCGGCCTGAATGCCGCTGAAAAACGCCTCAGCGTTTCGGCGAATAATGTCGCGAATGCCAATACCACCACCACGCGCGATAGCAGCGGCAATACCATCAACGAAGCCTTTCGGGCGCAAACGGTGGTGCAATCGACACAAACAGGCGGTGGCGTGCGTGCCGATGTGCGCACGGCTGATACCCCCACCATCCGCGTGGCCGCCGCTGCAGGTGACCCGCTGGCTGATGCTGATGGCACCATCGAAATTCCCAATGTTTCGCTGGACGAAGAAGCCGTGAATCAAATTACCGCATCGTACGATTTCAAGGCCAATCTGAAAGTGTTGAAGGTTCAGGATAACCTGACCCAATCGCTGCTCGATATTGTCGCTTAGGCGGGTTCTACCGCAATTACTTCCGGCACGTAGTGCTTCAGCATATTCTCAATGCCTTGTTTCAATGTGGCCGTCGATGAGGGGCAGCCCGAACATGCGCCATGCATTTCCAGAAACACAATGCCTTCCTTGAAGCTATGAAACACAATATCGCCGCCATCTTGTGCCACGGCTGGGCGCACGCGGGTTTCCAGTAATTCTTTAATCTGCTCGATGATTTCCTGTTCGTCTTCGCTGTAGCTGGTGGGTTCGGTTGCGGCGGCGGCTTTTTCTTCGAGCAGCAGCGGGTTGCCGGTTTGGTAATGCTCCATGATGGTGGTAAGAATTTGCGGCTGCAACACATCCCAGCTGGATTCAGCGGTTTTGGTAACCGTAATAAAATCATTGCCGTAAAAAATGGCGCGAATATCGGGCAGCTCGAACATGGCGCTGGCCAGCGGCGAACGCGCGGCGTTTTCTTTGTCGGTAAAAAAGGCGGTTTTATCGCCCAGCACTGGCTGCCCCGGCAAGAACTTCATGGTGTTCGGGTTGGGGGTAAGTTCGGTTTGAATAAACATGCGCTAATCCTGAGTAAATGGCTTGGTTTTTTGGCTATATAGGGATAAAGGCGGTATTTCACAAGTAGAATGGCTTGCACTGAGCGTGCAGGCCGATTACCAGAAGTGACAATTCAGGGAGAACGCATGAGTGCTGCATTAAAATTACCCAATTTACAGCAAACCATTGAAGCTGCATGGGAAGCCCGTGCAGAATTATCATTGAGCACCAAAGGCGAAGTGCACGATGCCGTGGAAGCAACGCTTACGGCGCTCGATTCGGGCGCGCTGCGCGTGGCTGAAAAAAACGGTGGCGTATGGCAGGTGAATGGTTGGGTAAAACAGGCGATTTTACTTTCATTCCGCCTGAACGATAACAGGGTAATACACGCAGGCGAGCAGGTGGTGGGCTTTGATAAAGTGCCACTGAAATTTGCCCACTGGAGTGAAGCTGAATTTCGGGCGGCAAAGTTTCGTGCGGTGCCCGGCAGCGTGGTGCGCCGCAGTGCGTTTATTGCCCCCAACGTGGTGCTGATGCCGAGTTTTGTGAATATTGGCGCCTATGTGGGCGAAGGCACCATGGTGGATACTTGGGCCACGATTGGTAGCTGCGCGCAGATTGGCGCGCATTGCCATATTTCTGGCGGCGTGGGTATTGGCGGCGTGCTCGAGCCCTTACAGGCAAACCCTGTCATTATCGAAGATAACTGCTTTATCGGGGCGCGTAGCGAAGTGGCCGAAGGGGTAATTGTGGAAGAAGGCGCGGTGCTTTCGATGGGTGTGTATTTAGGCGCTTCCACCAAAATTATTGACCGCGCCACGGGCGAAGTGTTCATGGGGCGCGTGCCTGCCTATAGCGTCGTTGTTCCCGGTAGTATGCCGGGTAAAAATGCCGGCGATCCCTCGCTTTACTGCGCGGTCATTGTGAAGCGTGTCGATGCGCAAACGCGCAGTAAAACCAGCATTAACGAGCTATTACGTGGCGAATAGTTCGGATGTAGTGGCGCTTGCTACTGCCTTAATGCGCTGTCCTTCGGTAACGCCGCACACCGCTGGCGTGTTTGATGTCATCGAAGAATTTCTAGTGCCGCTGGGATTTCGTGCCATGCGACATACCTTCCACGAAGAAGGTGTAGAGCCGGTTGAAAATATCTATCTACGTTATGGCGATTCATCCCCCAATTTCTGTTTTGCAGGCCATACCGATGTTGTGCCGCCGGGCGATACCAGTGCGTGGAGTGTGCCGCCGTTTGAACCACGCGTGGTGAACGCAGAATTGGTGGGGCGTGGTGCGGAAGATATGAAAGGCGCAATTGCCGCCTTCATGATAGCAGCGCGCAATTTTGTTCAGAAACATCCGAATCCTCAGGGTTCTATTTCATTGCTTATCACGCAGGATGAAGAGGGCATTGCAGTGAATGGCACCAAGAAAATGCTGCATTGGTTGCAGGAAAAAGGCGAAACACTGAATATGTGCCTGGTGGGCGAGCCAACCAACCCCGAGCAATTGGGCGATATGATGAAAATCGGCCGGCGAGGTAGCGTGACCTTTACCATCACCGTGCGCGGGAAACAGGGGCATGTGGCCTACCCTGAGCGTGCCGATAACCCGATTACGCGCTTAATTGCATTGTTGCATACGCTCAAATCGACTCCGCTGGATAATGGCTCCGAGCATTTTCCGCCAAGCAATCTGGAAATTACCTCGGTAGATGTCGGTAACCCCACCGCCAACGTGATTCCCGCTTCGGCAAGCGCGAAGCTGAATGTACGCTTTAACGATCAGCATAGCGGCGCATCGGTGCAGGAATGGGTGCAAAGGCACTGCGCCGATATCGCAGGCGTGGAAATTGAATCGCGCATTAGCGGCGAGTCGTTTTTAACACGTAACGAGGCGTTGATCCGCGTGGTGCGCGATGCCGTGCATGATGTAACCGGGCGCATGCCGCTGCTTACTACCACCGGCGGCACATCCGATGCCCGCTTCATCAAAGATTTTTGCCCCGTGGTGGAATTTGGAACTACCGGGCGCTACGCGCATATGGTCGATGAACGCGTGGAAGTAAAAACGCTTGAAGGATTAGCGGCGATTTATCAGCGTGTGCTGGAGAATGTTTTTAATCATACTCCACGCGCATAAAATATAAGCCATGCGCCGGTGCATTGGCGCCTGCTTCGCGCCTGTCGCGTGCTTCCAATACGGCTTTTACTTTCTCTGGTTGCCAGTTTCCAAGCCCCACCTGCACCAGCGTGCCGACCATATTTCGCACCTGATGATGCAGAAATGAACGCGCCGAGCAATCAATCGTGATTTCTTCGTGCTGTCGCGTGACGCTAATAGCGCTTACGGTCCGCATAGCACTTTTGGCCTGACAATGGCTGGAACGAAAACTGCTGAAATCATGGTGGCCAAGCAAATGGTTGGCGGCGGTTTGCATCGCCGCCTCATTCAGCGCATTAGGCACTTGCCATGCGCGCAACGCATCAATGGCAATGCGCGCTTTGCGGTTAATAATGCGGTAGCGGTAATGGCGCATGCGTGCATCGAAGCGGGCATTAAAATCCGCGGCTACTTCTTCTGCGGCCACCACCGAAACCGGGTGTGGTAGCATGTAATTATTCAATCCCTGAATGATATTGAAAATGGGCCTTGCTTCAGCAAAATCAACATGCGCCACTTGCCCCCAGGCATGCACGCCTGCATCGGTGCGGCCCGAACAGGTGACTTCAATGGGGGCATCGGCCGCCATAAATTGCATGCAGGCATGCTCAAGCACCGTCTGCACACTGAGGTCATCTGCCTGTTTTTGCCACCCGCAGAAGGGCGTTCCGTCATATTCAATCGTCAGTTTATAGCGTGGCATAATTGCTGTGTATTTTAGGGTTACCTTGCAGTGCGAGATTGGAATTTGTAAAACCAGTGATTCTAAGTGATACTGCTGTTTCGCGCGTTCTTCAATGGAGTAAATCGTATGATTGCTGCTATCCATTTACCCGAAAAAACTTCCCGCTTCACACTTCAGGAATACACGGCGTGCTATGAGCGTTCGCTCAGTGACCCAGAAGGCTTCTGGGATGAAGTGGCCAGCGAATTTGATTGGATGGCACCGTGGAGCCGGGTGAAGAATACCTCATTCGAAGACGAAGTGCATATTCGCTGGTTCGAAGATGCCAAGCTGAATATCACCAGTAATTGCATTGATCGGCATTTGGTAAATACCCCCAATAAAACCGCGATTATTTGGGAAGGCGATACACCCGGCGAAGTGCTGCGCGTGAGCTTCAGCGATTTGCACCGTCATGTGTGCCAAGTGTCTAATGCGCTTAAAAAAATGGGTGTCAAAAAAGGCGACCGCGTGACGATTTACATGCCCATGGTACCAGAAGCAGCCTATGCCATGCTGGCCTGTGCGCGCATTGGCGCAGTGCATTCGGTGGTGTTTGCGGGTTTTTCGCCCGATTCGATTCGTGGGCGCATTGTTGATTGCCAGAGTGATTTTATCATTACCGCGAATGAAGGGTTGCGTGGCAGCAAACATATTCCGCTAAAGGCCAATGTCGATAGCGCTATCGAAGGCCTGAACGTGCGGCATGTGCTGGTGCTGCGCCGTACTGAAAACGATGTGAAAATGCGCGCCGAACGCGATGTGTGGTGGCACGAGGTGGTGCCGTATCAGCCCGAAACATGCGAACCCGAACGTATGGATAGCGAAGACCCATTGTTTATTCTATACACCTCGGGTTCCACGGGTAAGCCCAAAGGGTTGCTGCATACTACTGGTGGTTACATGGTGTATGCTGCCGCTACGCATAAAGTCGTGTTCGATATTCAGCCCAATGATGTGTATTGGTGCACGGCCGATGTGGGCTGGATAACCGGCCACAGCTATATTATCTATGGGCCACTGGCGAATGGCTGCACCACATTGATGTTTGAAGGCGTGCCGAATTATCCCGATGCATCACGCTTTTGGCAGGTGGTGGATGCAAATAACGTTACTAAATTTTATACAGCACCCACTGCCATTCGTTCACTGATGAGTTTAGGTGATGCGCCTGTAAAAGCCACCAGCCGTAAAAGCTTGAAAGTGCTCGGCACGGTGGGCGAACCGATTAACCCTGAAGCGTGGAACTGGTATCACGATGTAGTAGGCGAAGGCCGCTGTGATGTGGTGGATACCTATTGGCAAACCGAAACGGGGGGGCACATTATTACCCCGGTGGCGGGGGTGCATCATGCCAAACCCGGTTCAGCGATGCAGCCATTTTTTGGTGTAAAACCTGAGGTGTATGATGTGCACGGCACGCTGCTTACGGGCGCGTGCGAAGGCATGTTGTGCATTGCCGATAGTTGGCCGGGGCAGGCACGCACTATCTGGGGCGACCACGAGCGATTCAAACTCACGTATTTTACGCAGGTGAAGGGGAAATATTTTACCTCCGATGGCTGCAAGCGCGACGCCGACGGCGATTATTGGATCACCGGCCGTGTCGATGATGTGATTAATGTGTCTGGCCATCGGCTTGGCACTGCAGAAATTGAATCGGCACTGGTAGCGCATACACATGTGGCCGAAGCGGCGGTGGTAGGCTACCCGCACGATATTAAGGGGCAGGGCATTTATGCGTATGTCACGCTGAATGTGGGCGTAGAAGTGAGTGAGGCATTGAATAAAGAACTGAAGCAGCATGTGCGCGCGCATATTGGCGGGCTGGCAGTGCCTGAGTTCATTCACTTTACGCCCGGATTACCGAAAACACGTTCAGGTAAAATTATGCGACGCATTCTGCGCAAAATCGCTGAAAACGAGCTAGATAGCTTGGGAGATATTTCCACACTGCTAAACCCCGAAGTGGTAGAAACGCTGAAAGAAACACGGCTTAATCGTTAATGGCTGCGATTGGATGGCAGAACAGCAAAAGCTGTTAAGGTGTTGTTTTTTTTGTTTATTCATAGAATCTTCACACATTGAAATTCCTGTTTGCTGTACTTTAAGACAACGAAATTGGAAAATGGCATGCAACAGGAAGCACCCGAAGAAGTAAAAAAGTTATTTCGTGAGCTTGGAATTGAGCTTAATGAAGTTCAACAAGGCAAGGTCTATACTCGTGAACAAGCACATGCAGTGTTTTCTAAAATTCTTGCATGCAAGCATCCGCTGATTGATCATCAATGGGTAGCCTTATTTAGCTCGATTCAGACTCGTGGTGCCAAGCCGGATGAAGTAAAGGGATTTCTTGATGCAGCTGCAGAATTTGATTCATGTATTAAGTTAAAAAATGTCGACAAGCCGAAGCTAAGCGATAAACCGCTCTATGCTATTTGTGGAAGCGGTAAGGATACGTGGAAGACCTTTAATATAAGCACTGCAGCAGCTTTTGTTGCCGCTAGTTTAGGTGTAAAAGTGTTGAAGC